>CBDTVC010000266.1:0-5015 GCA_965363925.1 uncultured bacterium
TTATTGCCGAAACTAATAGTTCATCATTTCTACGAATACTTAAATCGCCGTAACCTCGTATTATCAGCTAGCGTCCTTTACCCACCTCCATTTCATTCGCCCATGCTCCGACCAACAAGGCATCCGCACAGTGCCGGTAGCGATCAGTCGACCGGATTTTCTGCGGAGCCGATGCGCGCGATGTTGATAATTGCTTGTTCGATCCTGCTGACCGGCGTTTTGGCGTCTGGCTGCGAGCATTCAGTAGATTCCAATGTCGGAGTGGTAGAAGCCGACTCGACGGTTGTGGATCCCTTCCTCAATCACGATGCATTCGGCTTCGACTCAACCGCATTTGTCGTGAACCGCGGTATTGTGAAGCGTAATGAAACGTTTTCAGATCTCATGTCGGCCGCCGGAATCCCGTACCCCGCAATCGCAAAACTTGTGGAACGTTCTCGAGATGTTTTCGACTTGAGAAACTTGAGGGCGCACAAGGGTTACCGCCTTTACTCGCAGGCCGATACTTCCTCAACTCCGTCGTACATGGTGTATGAGCACAACTCGGTCGAGTACGTTGTGTTCGAACTGGGAGACTCGCTGGCTGTCCGCCGAGAAGAACTTCCAATTACAGTAAACCGCAGAACCGCTACCGGTTCAATTCAGAGTTCGTTGTATCAGACACTTGTCGACCAGTCCATTGACCCGACGCTGGCTATCGAATTGTCTGAAGTCTTTGCGTGGCAGATCGATTTCTTCCGGATCCAGAAAGGCGACTCCTTCAGCGTAATTTTTGAGGAGCGTCTTGTAGGTGACAAACCGATTGGAGTCGGCAATATTCATGCAGCCCGATTCATTCACTCCGGCGCCGATTTCCTCGCGTTTTACTTTCCCGAAGAAGGTGACGTGGCATACTTCGACGAACAGGGACAGAGTTTGCGAAAAGCATTCCTACAATCACCGGTCAAGTTCAGTCGTGTGTCGTCTCGATATAACCCCCGGAGGTTTCACCCCGTGCTAAAACGAGTTCGGGCGCACCTCGGCACGGATTACGCAGCGGGATATGGCACGCCGATTCGTGCGACTGGTGACGGCGTCGTGACTGAAGCAACTCGGAAGAACTATAACGGCCGTTACGTTAAGATCCGGCACAACGGGACTTACACGACGGCATACCTGCACATGCAAAAGATTGGCGAAGGCATTAAGCCGGGCGTGAAAGTGCGACAGGGCGACATCATCGGATACGTCGGGGCGACCGGTCTCGCCACAGGGCCCCATGTTTGTTATCGCTTCTGGAAAAGTGGATCGCAAGTGGACCCCATGAAAGAAGCCTTTCCATCTGCAAAACCGGTATCGGAGGAGAATCAGTCACGATTTACGATGGTTCGAGATACCTATCTGCGCGACCTCAACCTCTTTCCCTCTGCCTTTACGGAGTGGCCCGCCGCTGACTCTTCAGTGAACGCGAATGGAATTGTCGTTGCGCCTTAGCTGCTAGATCTACTGCGCTCTAATGTTGGAGTGGAATTCTCATTCCGACACGTCTTTCTGACAATCTCACAGACATGTTCAAGCCACAGATCGGCCGGCGATCGCCACGCCAAACAACCTTGTCCGTGTCGTCCGCAAATAGTTGCTGAGATTCTCCTCGCAACAAAGGCACGGCGACGACAATTGCGACTCTGTCGCAGAGTTCGCCCAGCCTCGCTGCTGGTGCAGCTAGCACCATCTTTATCGACCTTCCTTTACCTCCAGCGCAGTACTCGCAGTTGCCTGGCCCCGCTTAAGGCTCAACTTGAACGTACCTTCTTTCAAGTAGGTTACACCATCGTCCGACGGCTGCCAATCGCTATAGGGATTGTCTTTCTTTCGGGACTTCAATTTTTCTGAATCAACGCTGAGGTCATACGTTAGGTAGTTCAAGCCGGCAACGAGACTGGTTGTCCATTCTTTCATGACGCGACCAGATTCGTCGACCATACTCATAGTGACATCGCCTGCTTCATTGGCAAAGACATTCACATCAACTGTTGGCACGGAAAAATCCGAATAGATCGTTCGCTTCGTTCCCCATCCTTCGCGATACCGAGGTACGTCAAGTGCGAATACATGCAACTGGCTTTGGCCCGCCTTGCCAGCAATCGAATGGATTTCTTCGAGGTCAATTCGATAGATAGAGCGACCGTGAGTCCCGACGATCAAATCTTGTTCGCGCGTTTGAATCTTGAGATCATGCACGGGGGCGGCAGGCAATCCGGCCGACAGTCCCTGGAAATGCTGACCACGATCCATCGTAATGTAGAGGCCATGATCCGTACCAACGTACAATAGATCTTCGTTCGATGGGTCTTCGATGATCACGTTGACAGGCTCCTTCGGTAGATCGAGCCCGATCCTCGACCAGTTCTGCCCATAGTCTTCAGAGACGTACACGTACGACTCAAATTCGTCAGATCGATAACCGTTAAGCGTTGCGTAAACGCGCGACTCAACATGATTCGACGCCTCCACCCTGCTTACCCAACGGTCCGAAGGCAGACTATCCGATATCCCTATCCACGAGTTCCCACCGTCCCGGGACACATGAATCAACCCGTCATCCGAACCGGTGTAAAGCAATCCGAATTTTATCGGCGATTCGTCAATCGTGGCAATGGTACCATACGGCACATCTCCGGCTTGCCCGCCTTGAGTCAAGTCGTCAGAAATCGGATGCAGATCTTCTCCCTGGTTCAGTGACCGATAGAGTCGGTTGGCAGCGATGTACAGCACATCCGGCTGGTGATGTGAAAGAAGAACAGGAGTCTGCCAGTTAAAACGCAATGGTCGCTCGCCCAAGTCGTGTTGAGGCCGGATTGACGCACGCTCTCCAGTCGTCGTATTTATCCGCGAGTAGAAGCCAAATTGTGATCCCGTGTAGACCAGATCGTTGGTCCGACGATCAACTTCAACCTGCATTCCATCTCCACCGGCAATGCTTCGGTACGGATAGGCCCCCCTGCCGTGCCATCGCGTCGACGCCGTGTACGTACTGGGTCCAAACCAAACGCCGTTGTCCTGCAATCCGCCGTAGACGTTGTAAGGTTTTGCATCGTCAACCTGAACGGCATAGAACTGTCCGACGCTTGGCGAATTCAGCTTGCTCCAGTTGCTACCGAAGTCATAAGTCATATTCAGCCCACCATCGTTCCCGTTCAGCACGTGGCCAGGGCGATCCGGGCTTACCCATATCGCTTGATGATCAGAGTGAACCGACGAACCACCGATACTTTCAAACGTCTTTCCTCCGTCACGTGACGAAAGCAGCGGAACGCTAAGAATGTAGACCTCATTGACATCAATTGGTGAAACTGCGACGACGCCGAAATAGTAACCGTACGAATTGTAGAGTCCGTCGATGTAGTCTTCGTGTGTCCGCCCCCACGTTTTCCCGCCGTCTGACGACTTATACAACTCGCCTCCAATCACAGGCGTGTTGAACAATTGTTGATTGGCATCTTCGAGGTATTCCACGAGGGCAACCGGATTGATCGTTTCCTCTTCGACCATCGCGACGACGGCATCGTAGTCGTACTGGCTCGGAAACCGATTCGACTCCAGATAGTCCTCTACCCTCTCTTTGTCCAGAGCAAGAAACGCCTCCGAAGACATGACTCGTAAATCATCACGTGTCAACTCATCGTCTTCTGCATCTTCATCGTCGTCGTCGGTTTCGGGACGAAGGTTCTGATTGTCAAGCAGTGCGTAGATGACCTGCGGATTGCCAGCAAACACTGAAAGGCCGATCCGCCCAATTCCTTCACCCGTTGGAAAACCGCTTCCTTCCGTAGACAGCAGCGACCATGTTCGTCCGCCGTCAATACTTTTGTGTATTCCCGAGCCCATGCCCGACTCAACGAAATTCCATGCCCGGCGCTCGCGCTCCCATGTTGCGGCATAAAGAACGTCCGGATTGGATGGATCCCTTTCCAGATCGATTGCGCCGGCGTGGTTGTTAACGAACAGCGTTCGAGCCCAGTTTTCGCCACCGTCGCTTGTCATAAACACTCCACGCTCTTCGCTGGGCGAATACAAATGCCCAACCACCGCAACCCATGCCACATCGACGTCTGTAGGATGCAGCACCACGGAGCCCACGTGATGGCTGTCGTCGAGGCCGATGTGGCGCCATGTCGAACCACCGTCTCGACTGCGGTAAACTCCCGTACCCGCGTAACTAGACCGACTCGAATTGCTTTCACCAGTACCGACCCAGATATCATCGCTCTCGGAAGTTGCCCCCCAACGAACGGCGATCGCGCCTATCGTCATGGATGCCTGGTCGTCAAAGAGCGATTCAAAACTCTGTCCGTTGTTCGATGTCCGCCACAAACCGCCTGAGGCATACGCGACGTAGAAGTGTGTTGGGTCGTTTGGAGAAACGGCCATATCCGCGACACGGCCACTCATAACAGTTGGGCCTAGATTGTCTGCAGGCACAGCGGCAACGAAGGACGCATCAAATAACTCGCCGCGCTGTTGAAAAGCAGTGTTGCGATCCGACGCTGATGATGCCGAAACCGCAGATTCCATTCCAGCTGCCGAAGCCGTGGCCGGATCAAGGTTCTGCGCTACAAGCGAGCTCGCCGTAGATACTGTGCCCAATACTAATAGGGCGGAAAATAGGAATACATTGATCGGGACGGCTCTCGAAGCCAATCCAAAAGAGCGAAAGCACGGACGAAGGTCTGACATGTGGTAGTCGGGTTTACTCGATTTTGGTTTGCTCCGCACGATTGGCGCAGATTGGTATTGCTTGATAAGAATACGTGACAAGGTGCAATTCACAAAAGAGTTTTGATTACATCGGGCTACGATTCTCGGCAAGAGCGCGGCGAAAATAAGAGCAACATCACTCACAATAGAAACGCATCAAAGAAATGCGGCAAAGGGTGCCTTGCACACTTGTTTTTGGTTTGCGTCAGGCTGAATAGTTAGCTTTTCAGCGGGGTTAGTGGGATTTGCCCGCCCCGGGCAGAAATTAGGTCCACCGA
>CBDTVC010000267.1:0-4999 GCA_965363925.1 uncultured bacterium
CTCGGTTGATACCGAGATTAAATACGAGGGAAGGGACATCGTCCTCGTTGACACTGCGGGATTGCGTCGGCGAGCGAGGGTGACGGAAAACATCGAGTTTTACTCAACGCTCAGAACAGAGCGGGCTATCCAGACGTGTGATGTAGCTGTGTTGCTGATCGACTCCGAACGTGGATTGGAAAGTCAGGACATCAAAGTGTTGCGACAGGCTGCGGATTTAAAGAAGGGCCTCGTCATCGCGGTAAACAAATGGGATCTACTCGATAAAGAGACGAACACAGCTCGCGACTTTGCTCGCTCAATCACCGAGCGGCTGCAGACGCTGGATTACATTCCGATCATCTTTGTGTCCGCACTGACAAAACAACGCGTCCATAAAGTGCTCGAGACGGCCGTTGCAGTTGCTGACCGGCGAAAGCAGAAGATTACGACCAGTAAGTTGAATGAGGTCATGCAAGCAGTGATCCAACGTCGGAACCCACCTTCGTATCGAAATCGGTACGTGAAAATCAAATATATAACACAGGCGAATGTGCGCCCGCCGGTGATCGCGTTCTTCTGCAATTATCCGAAGGGTGTGCAGGTGAGCTACCAACGGTATCTCGAGAATCAGATGCGCAAGGTGTTTGACTTTGAAGGCGTGCCGCTAACGATGTCATTCCGTCAGAAGTAACCACAGCCGAACAACAGTCGAACCACAGCCGAACCATCGATTGACAAGACGTTCAACCCAGTCCGACTAGTTCCGAGTCACCAAGGCTTCCGTTTCTAGATCCCGAAAGGTATCCCCGACATCGGGACCGCAGGTTTGAAACCACCAACGCTGTTCGCGTTCTCCGAGCCCGGCGATTTAAACTCCAGGCTCGTCCGATTCATCGGGGCTACAAGAACCGCCAACGTCGTCCGCGTCATCTAAGCTCCAGTCTTTACACGCATTCATCCTCCGCGATATCCGGTCTCCATTTTGTAAACCTCCATCGTCTCACAGCGCTGTCCGTGTTGCAGGCTTTCAAATTCGATTCGCCTCTCTGCAGCGTCGCTACTCGTTGGGCTTCGAACCCATTCCGGATCGGGCTTGATTCTTGAAGGCCAGATCATCCGCCACAAAAACCGGGTTGATGATCGAAAGAAATACACTTTTTACACCAAAAGACATCAAAGTTGAAGTACACATTTATAGCGAAACACCAGGGCAGCGTCAAAGATGACATTCTTTCCGGCCTCACAGTTGCACTTGCGCTTGTGCCTGAAGCAGTTGCCTTTGCCTTTGTCGCAGGTGTTTCACCAGTAGTCGGACTCTACGGTGCCTTTATGATGGGCATCGTTACCTCACTTTTTGGTGGTCGACCGGGAATGATCTCTGGCGCCACTGGTGCGATGGCCGTAGTAATGGTTTCGCTCGTAGCCACCGGCAACGCAATGGGCGCTGACGGTGCCCAGGCTGGTCTACAATACCTGTTTGCAACATTGATTCTGGCTGGAATAATCCAGGTGCTGGCGGGTGTCTTCCGGCTTGGCAAATTTGTGCGGATGATCCCTAGTCCGGTCATGATGGGATTTGTGAATGGTCTTGCGATTGTAATTTTCCTTTCCCAACTCGGAATGTTCAAAGCCGGTGACGACTGGCTTACCGGTATCTCGCTTTACACCATGCTCGGTCTTACAGCATTGACGATGGTGATCATGATCGGCTTGCCGATGCTCACCAAGAAGATCCCAGCCGCACTGGCCGCCATTATCGCAGTTTCGCTGATCGTAATATTCGGCGGAGTTGAGACTCAGACCGTTGCGTCGTTTATCAGCTCTAGAGGAGGAGACGGGATTAGTGCCGGGCTGCCGACATTCGCAACGCCGATCGTTCCGTTCTCATTCGCAACCCTTGAGTTCATCTTTCCGTTTGCCCTGATTCTCGCGGCGATCGGTTTGATTGAATCCTTGATGACGTTGAACCTGATCGACGAATTAACTGAAACGCGAGGCCACGCGAACCGCGAGTGCGTTGCTCAGGGTGCCGCTAATGCGATCAATGGATTGTTCGGCGGGATGGGTGGATGTGCGATGATCGGGCAGAGCATCATCAACATTAAGTCCGGCGGGCGTGGACGACTATCGGGCGTCGTGGCGTCACTGGCACTACTCGGATTTATACTTTTTGGATCAACCTACATCGAGATGGTCCCAATCGCTGCGTTGGTTGGTGTGATGTTTATGGTTGTCCTGGGGACGTTTGCCTGGAACACATTTAAGATACTCGACAAGGTCCCGGTCGCGGATGTAATCGTTATGCTGATTGTCACGGCTCTGACGGTGATCTTTGATCTTGCCTTGGCCGTGTTGGCAGGCGTCGTTGTATCCGCGCTCGTTTTAGCGTGGGAGAATGCCCTGCGAATCCGCGCTCGAAAATACATTGATGCGGCTGGGATTAAGCACTACGAAATCTTTGGTCCGCTATTCTTTGGATCGACGACCTTGTTCATGTCGAAGTTCGACATTGCGGACGACCCAGCCGAAGTCATCATCGACTTCCAGGAGTCACGGATCATGGATCAGAGTGCAATCGAAGCCGTCAACAAGCTAGCCGAGAAGTATCAGAAGGCCGGAAAAGAGATTCACCTTCGCCACTTGAGTCAGGACTGCATCAAGCTTATCAAAAAAGCCGAGAAGATCTGCGATATCAATGTGCTCGAGGATCCAGACTATTATGTAGCGGTCGACAAATATCGGGCGACGCTTGGCAGCGTTCTAGGCGAATCTGCCATGGAGCAGGTCGGCGACCTTGACGTCGAAAACGTCGAGGCGCTTGCCCAAGCTGGCAAAGCCATGCGGCAAAACCTTAATTAGCAGTATCCGCCAGGGCAGTGGGCAGTGGGCATTGGGCATTGGGCAGTGGGCAGTGAGCAGTGAGCAGTGAGCAGTGAGCAGGGCTTGAGTTATCAGCGATTCACTATCGGCCAACGGCATTTGCCCAGCATTTGCCCTCTTTCGTGAACGCGATGTCAGCACTTCGTATCTTGCCCAAACCCCATCAAAAACTGACAAGAAATGGCAGGAACCATCAAGAATACGAGCACCCCGAATGAGCGAACGCTCAATTTCTGGGAGCGACTATATCTTCCCGAGGTGCTTAAAGGACTCGGCTATTCGTTTCGGAAAATTGTAAAGGAACCGAGTTACACGTTCGAGTATCCGGAAGAACAGTGGTATCCGCCAGATGGTTATCGCGGACGTCCGGTCCTCGTGGAGGAAGAGGGCAAGCCGCGCTGTGTGTCGTGTAATCTCTGCGCAAAAGCCTGTCCGCCGATGGCCATCTCGATGGAGACGCAGGAAGTTGAAGGCGCAAAAGAGCGCGAACCAAAGTGGTTCGAGATCAACATGTTGCGCTGTATCTATTGCGGATTTTGCGAAGAAGTTTGTCCCGAAGAAGCGATCGTGATGTCGAAAGAGTACGACATGGTATTCCACCACCGCGAAGAGGCCATCTTCGGGCTTGAGCGATTGCTCATGCCTGCAGAGCGCCTAAAAGATCGTCTGGACTATCTTGCCGAAGTGAAGAATCCGCAGTTTGGTCAGCACTGGGACTTTAAGAAGAGCAACAACATCCACAGCCTTCGCGACAGAGATTTTGTGTCGTGGTTAAAAGAAGGCGGAAAAGAAACGGTTGATTCGATTGCAAGCTAGGATCGCTTACCTGGCTTCGTGCCTGGTTTGCGGCTCTTTTAGTTTGGCAATGATTATCTGACACCGTTCGACTTGACACCGCTCGACTTGAAAATGCCTGACGAACACACGCTCCGAGCAAATTGTGATGAGCTGCTTGATCAGCTCCAGTACACATCGGACGAAGTCCAGGCGCTTCGATCCGTCATTACTCGCGTCCCGGAAGATCTGTTGACAGTTGTACCGGAGCAGGGGAAGCCTTCGATCAAGGCGATTCTTGGGCACATCATTATCCGCGACCGGCAGATGGCGCGGATACTAGCGTCCGGCAGTGAAACGACTAATGGCTCCGAGTTGGGTGAGCCGGAGGAGGACTGGAATCAGGCTCCGACGGACGAACTGTTATCCGAGCTGCAGGAGAATCGAAAATCCTTTGTCGACGATTTGCGGGTCATCGCGAGTCGAGCAAACGAAGAGGTTTTGACGCTGCTGGTTGGTCGATTGCAACGGATTGTCGAACAGGATGTCGACGCGTTTCGAGAAGTAGCAACTCGGCTTCATTCAGGTGGGATCGGCGCTCGCTAATCCGGTCTCGTTAGTCATCCACTAGCCGATAGCCCGTAGCCGACACTACCCGCGCCCTACCAAATTGGGGTCACACAGCAGATGGTCGCCCCTGAGCGTCCCTCGCGGTCTGATCATCCGCAGTCGATCACTTCAAAAAACAAGCACAACGGCCGATCAAATAGGAACAGATTTTTGATCGTGTTTTTGCAGCGGTCGGTCCAGAAGCTGAATTTGAGTTTTCGGGCACGAACGTTTCCTTAGTCACTCAAAGTAGAGAGACCGGATGGCACGGCTGATCCTCGACCATCATTGATTTACCCACGAGAATGGATTGCTCGACGCGCATGGTCGGTTGACACCGGTCGAAAGCGTAGTGCTGTTATAAAGCGAGGGCCATTAACTTACCTGATATCTGCGTTGTCCACGAGGCTTGGTCTCGTCAACTCCACACGGCAACAAAGCGGATTATTGCATGGAAGCCGTTTGTCGACGGTGAAAGAACCGAACGTAACCGGATGACGCTAAACGACATCGTTTAAAGACCCGTTTTTGAACGATATACTTTTGGTTTCGGATGGTTTTTTCTTGATTCTTGCCCGGGGGTGCGTATCCCACTAACCCCGCTCGCAAGCTAATCAATCATCCCAACGTCAACCAAAGGCAACTATGCCATACGTTTCGGTCGTCTGTGAAAACTCAACTCGTTGTAAGCTTCGTAGCCAGCGACAGAGTATTATGCTTCAACCGACACCACCTTCGCTTTACCAACAATTTT
>CBDTVC010000268.1:0-4987 GCA_965363925.1 uncultured bacterium
CGGACGACTTCTGCTGAGGAGCGGCAGAGACCTCGATCTCGGTCTGGCGCATTTGTACCGCGTGCTTAAACCCGGCGGACAACTCGTCGTCGGTATCCGCCCCAAACGGGTCATGCAACACTATCCGTTTGCGCCCTTTGGGTTTCGGATGTTTACCGCTGATCAACTTGCCGACTCCGTTGCACAAGCGGGCTTCGCCATCACGGACGTCAACGAATACGAAGAAGAACCACGGACCATTGAGGGTCAGCAACTCGAGGTGGCGTCGCTCGTCGTCCGCGGCATAAAGAGCTCGGTCCTGAGCGGCTAGACTCGCGCGACTAGCGACCTTCGTGTACAACTATCGCAGATCGCCTGGGCGGCAGCGAAATCGAAACTCGTTCAGGTGATAGCTTCACGACATCAAGGTCGTTGAGAACGTCCCGGTACGAGGTGTACAAAACTGTAAGTTCGACCGTGTGTGGTCGGTCATCCACATTGAAAAGTGCAAAAACTTCGGTGTCCTCGTCAAATCGCCGAAATACGAGCAAGCGTGATGCATCATCCACGACGACATACTCAAGTTCGCCGCGCGCCAGGACCGGGTACTCCTGGCGAATGCGGATAAACGTTCGATAGCGATCAAACAACCCATAATCGAAGCGAACCGTATCCGGCGAACGCGTCCGGCCATCAGGATGCGCGGTTTCGTTTTCGAAATCGTAGTCAGGCCAGATTAGCGGTTTCCTAGTCGACGGGTCATCCGCCCCCCACATTCCCATTTCATCACCCGCCCAAATGTGCGGCGCGCCGACGTAGGTAAACTGGTGCGCCATCAACAAGCCAAGCGTCTCGTATGTGCAGGTGTCCGGTTGGTTAATCCGATAGTTCGGATCCGCTGAGGGTGAAGCATTAAACTTGTACGCGTTCCGGTTGAACAACGAAGTTGAAACGCGAGGCGTGTCGTGACTGGCTGCTACATTCATCATCGCACGGCGTTGCTGTTGACCAAGACCGACGTCGTACGCCTTCAAACTGTCGACAAACTCCGATACCGGCATCTCATCCGGCGCCTGCGCGAAAAAGTGCCGAGCTGACCGAAACCATCGGTAGTTCATCACCGCGTCGAATACATCACCTTGTAAAAACGGGTCTGGGTCGAGCAACTTGTCGGGCCAAGATTCCCACCAGACCTCTCCAACGAGATAGGCCTCGGGGTTTGACTCACGCACGACTCGGCGATACTCGCGCCAAAAGTCGAGTCCAATCTCAGCCGCAACGTCAAGTCGAAATCCATCCACTCCATCCGACGGGTCGCCGTCGTTGTTCGGATCAAGCCATCGTCTCGTTACCTCAAAGATGTGTTCCTTCACGTCCTGCGAATAGATGTCACCTTCGTACGCGCGAGTGCCATCCCGATGGTCGTGGAAAATCGTCTCGCGGATCTCCGGCAACTCCTTGATGCCGATCCAGCCTTTAAAGTCGAACTCATTCTCAGGCGTATCCGGGTTGTCGAATTCGTCAATCCAATACCAATCCGCGTATGCCGACTGCCGTCCGTTATGTAGAACATCCTGAAACGCCCAGAACGGTTGACCGGTGTGATTCCATGAGTAGTCGAGGATGACGCGGATCCCGCGCTCATGGAGCATCGTGACAAGAGAAAGGAATTGCTCGTCTGCTTGAGTCCAGGTCCATGTGTAAGGATCTGTCGGATTTTCACGTGCTATCTGCGCAGCATCTTCCAAGGGATTTGGGCCGAAATTGCGGTCTATGTGGCGCCAGTTGCGGGCGTCAAACTTGTGCAGCGACGCTGCATCGTTTAACGGATTGAAGTAGATCGCCGTAATGCCCAGCGAATCGATGTAATCCACCTTCTCAATAACACCTTGCAGGTCGCCACCATAACGCCGCAGCTGTGATTTTTGTCCAAACCCCCGGACAAGCGCGCCGTCCAGTGCAAGTCGTCCCTCCATTTCGGCGAAGTACGGATCTGGCTTGTACCAGTCAGAAGTCCACGGAGTGATTTGCCAACTCTCGGGAATAAAGCCGGGGTACGATCCGACAATGTCTTCTGGTGTGGGGTCATTTGCGGGGTCGCCATTTCGAAAACGTTCGACTAACACCTGATACCAGATCGCGTCCGCCGCCCAAGAAGGTGGAGTGTCAATACCCGTGAACTCCTGTCTGTCGTTGCGCTCATTTGGCTCGTTGCCAGACAAGTTGTCGCAACCAGCAAGGAGCACCACTAGAAGGAGGTAGCCGATACGCATGCGCAAGACCAATTCAGTACGATAATAGTTCTCAGAGCGACGACGAACGATACAGTGTCATCGGACAATTAAGTCAGCCAATTATTCGTCTCGGTTTACGCCGTCCAAAGAAAACGCAGGTAGACAAACAGCAATGTAACTGGCTCCGCCTTCAAAGGGTGTACTATATCGGACCCATTCGCCTGGCGCGGCCACTACACATTGGCCGGCCTGTACGTCCATTGATCCGCCTTCAAAGTCGACCTTGAGCGTGCCACTCAACACAACAGTGACTTCGTCGAAAGTTGGTCGCTGCCCCGGCTCAACCCAGCCCTCGGGCGAAACCATTCTGGCAACACTCACACGTTCATGACCGGAATTTACACGGCCAACGAATTCCTCGATTCGTTTTGGCTTGTTTCCCACTGACGCAACTATCGTCGGATGATCAATAAGTCGTGGCACGCTCACTTCAGGAAATTGGTTGGCAAAGGAGGTGAAATATAATCCACTAACTTCGTTTCACCCCAGCATCCTTAGTTTGAATCCACGTTTCCGAATACGTTTACCGTATCTTGGGAATCCTGATTCAGAGCCCGATTAACAGTGAAAGTCGCCCTTTTTATCCCTTGTTACGTTGACCAGTTCTACCCTCGGGTCGGTATTGAGACACTGCAACTACTGCGCAAGCTGGGCTGTGAAGTTGATTACCCGAAAGACCAGGCATGCTGTGGGCAGCCAATGGCGAACGCCGGCTACGAGAAAAATAGCAAGAAAGCTCACAAAACCTTCAGGAAGAACTTCGACCGCTTCGATTACGTCGTTTCGCCGTCTGGAAGTTGCGTCCATTACGTTCGCGATCATTACTCCGCTGATAGTCGTTCCGAAAAGTCCACGGATGTCGCCGAGCGCACCTACGAGCTTTGTGAGTTTCTCACTGATGTATTAAAAGTAACAAGTCTGGATGCCCACTTTCCGCATCGGGTTGGTCTGCATCAGTCTTGTCACGGGCTTCGGGGATTGCAACTTGGATCTGGATCCGAGACACAAATCGAGCGGCCAGACAAGGTGGGGAACTTGCTGAACATGGTTAGCGGTATTGAACTTGTTGACCTTGATCGGAGTGATGAATGCTGCGGGTTTGGCGGCACGTTTGCGGTAACCGAAGAAGCGGTTGCAGTCAAGATGGGTCGTGACCGAATTGCAGATCATGTGAAGAACAAAGCGGAATTTGTCACAGGAACAGACATGTCGTGCATAATGCACCTCCAAGGACTGGCTCGGCGTCGCAACGACCCGCTTGACTTCAAGCATGTTGCCGAAATACTAAACGCCAGTTAATGAGTATTTCCGACGACACGAAATCCGGATCCAGCTCGTTAGCTGCCATTCGGGAAAACGATTCAACAGCGGCCCGCCTGCACGGCAATGCGGCGTTCATTGAACTGCCGGTTGTTGACCATGCTCAGGCTGCCGCCCGTTTCACAAGCGACGACGAGCGTACGAACTGGCATGACGAGTCTTTGTGGATGGTGCGCCAGAAAAGAGATCGTGCGGCCGCAGCTGTTCCCGAGTGGGAAGAGTTGCGGCAGGTTGCTTCCGACATTAAGGAGCACACGCTTGGCCATCTTGCTGACTATTTGGTCGAGTTTGAAAAGAACGCAGCGGCAAACGGAGTAACAGTTCACTGGGCCGTTGACGGCGCGGAGCACAATCAGATCGTCAAGAAGATCCTCGACGAGCATGGCGCCCGAAGACTGGTCAAGAGCAAGTCGATGTTGACCGAGGAGTGCGGATTAAACCATCATCTTGAAACCAACGGGATTGAGGTTGTCGATACGGATCTGGGTGAACGGATCGTACAGCTTGCGGGCGAACCGCCAAGTCACATTGTAATGCCGGCCATTCATTACAAGAAGGAAGAGATCGGTGATCTCTTTCATCGAACGATTGGCACATCAGCCGGAGCAACGGATCCACAATACCTGACAGAGGCGGCCCGCACTCATTTACGATCGAAGTTTTTCGCGGCGGATGCTGCCTTAACCGGTGTCAATTTTGCCGTCGCCGAAACGGGAGGTATCGTCGTCTGCACTAATGAGGGCAATGCGGATCTTGGCGTACATCTCGCGCCGGTACACATTGCCTCAATGGGCATTGAGAAACTCGTACCGAAGGCACACCATCTCGGAGTGTTTCTCCGATTGCTGGCGCGTAGTGCAACCGGACAGTCACTGACGGTCTACTCGTCACACTTCCACAAGCCTCAGGCGGGCCGGGCCATGCATATCATACTCGTCGACAACGGTCGAACGAAGCATCTCGGGCGCAAACGATTCCGAAGTGCCCTAAAGTGCATCCGTTGCGGTGCGTGCATGAACACGTGTCCGGTTTATCGACGCAGTGGAGGGCTGAGCTACGGTTCGACGGTGCCGGGACCGATCGGGTCTATCCTTGCTCCGAATCAGGATATGAAGCGATATCGCAGTCTGCCTTTTGCTTCGACATTGTGTGGGTCCTGTACCGACGTTTGCCCTGTTAAAATTGACATCCATGAGCAGCTGCTTGCATGGCGTCAGGAAGAGACAGCCGAAGGCGTTCAGCCTATCTCCAAATCGATCATAATGAAACTCACGGGGATGGTTCTAGGTCGGCCTTCACTCTATCGGCTTGCTGCACGCGTCATGCGCTTCATGCTTGAGTCGGGTCCACGTTCGCTGATATACAATCGATGGAACGTTTGGACCCGTCAACGA
>CBDTVC010000269.1:0-4978 GCA_965363925.1 uncultured bacterium
GAATTCAACGTTGAAATCACTGGCGAACAGAGCATCGAATTGGTAGTTACTGAGGGCGTGGTCATGGTAGGCATCCTGGAAGGCCCAATTGATGAGACCGCATCGCTCGAACCGCTTGTGTTGACACCGTCATCAACTCTTGTTGCTGCTGGCGAGGAGCTTGTCATCGAGTCACAAGACGACCCCCTCGAGTCAGTGGAAGCGGAAGCCATCGATTCTGATGAGATTGCCGTCAAATTGTCATGGCGCGAGGGTAACTTGATCTTTCGCGGTGAGTCGCTTGAAGAAGCCGTGTCGGAAGTAGGCCGGTATACGGAAGTTCAGTTCGTGTTTATGGATGAAGAGTCCAAGAAAGTACGAGTTGCCGGGCTCTTCAAGGCCGGTGATGTTGATGGCCTGCTTACCGCGCTGCGGCAAAACTTCAATATTTCCTACGAATGGGTAGGAGACGACAAGATAGTCTTGAGTGGTCAGTGATTCTGAGCGCATCGGCCAAGAATTGAAGCCGTGCGGTACCGAATTTCTCTCCAATAATAATCCGCCAAATGTACTTGATCGTATGGGGGAAAATGATCGCTAATTCGTCTATCCAACACGCGCATGTGATGCGTGTTGTTGAGGGTAGTTGGCGGGTATTGTTCCGAATCGCAATTCTGGTGTTGTCGATTGTTCTTTCGGCAACCAGTTTGGCGGAAGAACAAACTGCAAATGAAGAAGTTTATTTCGATATTCCTCAGCAACGAGCGGACTTATCGCTCACCCAGTTTGCTGAACAAGCCAGTCTGACGCTAATTTTTCCTTATGACAATGTCCGTGGAAGGATGGCAAATCGATTGGAAGGTCGCTACACAGTGCGCGCTGCAGTGGAAGAGTTGCTCGCAGGCACTGGGCTACGAGCGGCGTTCAACAAGCAGGGTCTTCTGACAGCAATAGTTGACGATGAGTCAACGTCTGAGGGGGATCAAATGAACGTAAAGAAGAAGATTGGCCTAGGGGCCGCACTGGCGTCACTATTCGCGGGCTCGCCACTCAGCGCGCAAGAACAACAAGAAGTAGTCATAGATGAAATTATTGTAACGGCCCAGATTCGCGAAGAAGATTTTCAAGATGTTCCGGTGACAGGAACTGTCTTCGGTGCTGCAGCGCTCGAGGACAATCGGTTGCTCGAGATCGATGATATTGCCCGCTTTACTCCGGGATTCGCTGCATCCTACTTCAATTATTCTTCACCAAGCTTCGCAGTGCGCGGCGCGATGAATACGTTCAGCCAGGCCGGAGCGAGCAAACCAGTCGGCATCTTCATTGACGACGTATTCGTGCCCAGGAATTCGGCGGGCGCGTTCGAGCTATTTGATGTAAGGCAGGTGTCCGTCTTGCGTGGGCCGCAAGGAACATTGTTTGGTCGGAACGTCACGGGCGGCGCAATACAGGTATACACGGCGCAGCCTTCATTGGAAGAAACCCAATTGAAGGTTCAAGCGGGCTTTGGCAACTACAATTATCGTGAATTGTCAGCCTTCGCATCCGGGCCGATATCTGACAGGGTGGCGGCCAAAGTCAGTGTCACGACAAAGGATCGCGATGGTTTCTCGGTCGACAGATTCAACGGTCGAGAACTGGAGGACCTGGACTCGATCAGCGTCCGAGCTGGACTTTCGATAGCGGCTACAGATGACGTTGAGATTCGATTCGCCGCAGATTATTCGAATGACAAGAATGGCGGAAAAGGCTATTCGTTTGTGTCGAATAACGCCGGGACAGATTTTACGGGTGACGATGGTGATATTCGTACATCGGAGCTCCGCTTTCCACAGTCCTACGAGCGTGACATCTCCGGAGTTTCGGCTCACGTTGATTGGTCGCTGTCAAAAGGCACATTTCAGTCCATAACGGCGTACCGGAAGTCGGATTCACGTGAGCTATACAGTTTGGGAGCGGCCGATGTCACGTTACCATCTGTCTCTACTCAGTTCATCAAAGATGACAATGATGAGCCGCGGGCGCTTTCACAGGAGCTTAGGTACATCAGCGAGACCGGTGAGAGATTTGATTTTGTTGGTGGCCTCTATTTCTACGATGAAAGCACAGACCGCTTCCTCGGTGATCTGCTATTGGGTGCGGGCGGCGCAGCAGAATTCGTAAATCGCGATTTCACTGTGACCGCTGATACTCAAAGTATTGCCGCATATCTGAGCGGCACTTTTCACTTGGGCACCAAGTTCGATCTGGGAATTGGCGGTCGATACACTTCGGAGGATAAAGACGTGTCCGTGCAGTTCACGGACAACAATAATGCGGGCAACAGCTTTAGCACCGCACCCAGCAATAGCTTCTCCGAATTTACGCCGCGAATCACCCTGAGTTTCTTCCCGGCAGATGATGTAACGATATTCGCGAGCCGGACGGAGGGGTTCACTGCGGGCGGATTCAATACTGAAGTTAACAATCAAGGTTCAACTGAGCTTGGATTCGACCCAGAGACAATAACCGCGTACGAGGTCGGAGCAAAAACCGCGTGGAATAATCGTCGCCTCATTGCGAACTTCACGGTTTTTCATCAGGACTATAAAGACAAGCAAGAGGGAGTACTTCTACCCGGAAACATCTTCAGCATCCTAAACGCGTCCGACGCGACCATGAAAGGGGCGGAGCTCGAGTTGGTTTGGGCCATGACAGATTCGCTAACGGCTTCGGCGACCTACTCGAAACTTGACACCAAGTATGACAGTTTTGAGATTCCGGGAGGCGTCAACTACACGGGAAATAATTTGCAGACCGCGCCGGAGAGCAGCTATTCCTTGTCACTTGACTACGATAGACAATTTGGCTCTGGAGATGTCAGTGCTGGGCTCAGCTATACTTGGCAAGACGAATATTTCACGGGCGCAAGCAACATACCTGAGTTCCTGATCGATGACATTGCGCTGTTCAACGCGCGTGTAGGCTTTTCATGGGCGGATGGAAAGTGGGCGGTCAAGATTTGGGGCAAGAACCTGGGCGATGAGGATTTTGTACGAATTCGTGGTACATCTGGCGCACTGGCCGAGTACTTTGGTCCACCACGTACGTACGGAATCAATTTCACTTACAAACGTTAGTGAGTGTCATCCGGTGCGGTTTCCTGATCGGCGCTGCGGTAGCAGGCTCGCCGCCTATCGAATTCTCGCTGACAAGGCCTGAGTGTCGAGATGAGCCGTCACTGTTTGAATTAGGGGTCGCTTCTGGCGACCCTTATTCCTCTGGCGTTGTACTTTTGACGCGCATCGCGGCCTAATAACAAACGGGAAATACAGTAGAGACGCGGTACACGTTAGGGAGCGGGTTTCCAAATCGGAGAATCCGGGCTCACTTTTCATACGGCAGAATTGAGGACAATTTTGAAGCGACTTCTTATAAAGACTTACTATTGGTTTGCCATTTGTTTCGCATTAGTCGCGATGACCGCCCAACCGGCACTGTCGCAGGTTGTGGGGGAGGCGCTTCCCGATTGGTCGGAGGGAATGCTGGATATTCACCATATTAATACCGGTAAAGGTGATTCAACGTTTTTCATATTGCCGGATGGCACGACTATGCTGGTAGACGCTGGCGCAGTCAGTAAAAGACCTCCCGATACAGCTCCAGCTTGGCCGGACTCATCACGAAAACCGGGTGAGTGGATAGCCAGATATGTTCAACGCTTCCATCCAAAAGGCAAACACGGCGCGATCGATTATGCCGTATTGACACATATGCACTGGGATCATATCGGACACCTAGATGAAGTCTCAGAATTGGCTAGTAATGGCCACTATAAGCTCTCTGGTATTACAGAGGTCGCAGAACATATAGCAATTCGCAAATTAATTGACCGAGGTTGGCCTGAATACAACTACCCAATCGCATGGGACCGAGGGCCGGCAATAAGTTATCGGGCGTTTGTCGGATGGCAAACCAAAAACAAAAATATGGAAATTGAGCGATTCATGGCTGGTCGCAAGGATCAGATCGAACTAGTCAATGAATCAAGAAAGTATCCACAATTTGAATTACGAAATATCGCGAGCAATGGTGACGTCTGGACTGGTAGTAGTGATGAGACCAGGCGCATATTTCCCGATCTGACAACTGTGCCCCGAGAAGATTGGCCCAGTGAAAATATGTGCTCCATTGTATTCAATATGAGCTACGGTCAATTCAACTATTACAAAGGAGGTGACATTCCTGGGATTGCTGATACGGGTGTACCCCAATGGCATGATGTGGAGACGCCCGTTGGCAAGGTCGTTGGTCCTGTCGATGTGCACGTGGTCAACCACCACGGCTATCCTGATGTCGCCAATCGATCCTTTCTAGAATCACTGAAACCTCGTGTAAATATTATCAGTGCCTGGTCGCCCACCCATCCCGGAACACGGGTAATGTATCGGCTGCTTTCTAAGCGGCTATATCCGGGACCTCGTGACATTTTCATTACCAATCTCTTGCCAGAGACAAGAATCGTCCTGGGATCGTGGATGCTCAAGTTCAAAAGCGAACAAGGACATATTGTGGTCCGGGTGCTACCGGGGGGGGCAAAATACAAGGTAATTATCCTAGAAGAGACATCAGAAGAATTCGTCATAAAGGCAGTTCATGGGCCTTATGACGCCACTTGATAATCTGCTGTCCATCGGTGGGTTAAGCTGTCTCTGCCGAACCCAGGCAGTGTTTCACTGGGAAATGACTTTGAGATTTGGCGGCCTTCCTCTCAGGTGAATCTCGTTGCCGGGAATTTTCGGCTGCAGCTGTTTACCAAGATTTCCATGTAGTTGATGTGTTCCGGTCGGCTTGCGGGATAATTGCGTGAGTGAGTGAAACTCGGTTGTGCATTGTCGTGCGAAACTAGCAACGGGCACCCCAACGACTTCTCTTTAATAACAACAAGTTATGTTTCGTTTTCCTAACTACGAACCGAGCGGTCGGGAGTTTGATCGGAGGCGGGCGCTAGCCCGACGAC
>CBDTVC010000270.1:0-4969 GCA_965363925.1 uncultured bacterium
CAGGTTTCAGCGGACCTTCCGATCGGGAGTCCAGCGAACTGCAGGTTTGTCCCGCTTGCCCCATCTGAAATCATGACCTGTCCTGCTGCCAGCGCCGCTCCAAACTGAGTGTTCATATCAGTCATCTTGTGCTCCAAATTTCTTGATCTATCATCGCTTCCGTCCCTCGCGCAACTCAAAGAAACAGTGCGTCAACAAACGTGTCGTGGAAACGCGCGTGGTTTGTCAACTCGATATACTGGATCTTACCCGGCAACTCGATCGCAAGACGGCGACGCTCTTTTGAAAGCAGCATCTGGATGGCACCCATGCCCGCTGCGTTGCCAACCTGCTGGAATTTATCTTCGGGGACATCCGGAAAGAGTCCGATCTGAATCGCACTGGCAATTCGCAGATACGTACCAAATGCTCCGGCAACTACAAACCGGTCCACATCAGCCGCCTCAATGCCGGCATCATTTAGTAGCAGGTCGATTCCCGCTTTGATTGCGCCTTTTGCCAGTTGAATCTCATTGATGTCGCTTCGCATCACGACGATGTCGCTTGCATGTCCGGAATCGTCCGAGTTAACGAGGACAAATTCAGTGGGCCCATTGCCGCCGCGGACGCGAGGGTGCCCCGGGCGAAACCCTCCACGATCGTTAATGACGTCTGCAGTGCGCAGAGAAGCCACCGCGTCGAGTATGCCGGAGCCGCAGATCCCGACCGGTCGGATATCTCCAATTGTATGAATCTGAAACTCGCCCTCATGGAAATGCACGTGCTCGATGGCTCCCCGGGATGCGCGCATACCATCGTGTATGTGAGCACCCTCGAACGCAGGACCAGACGCACACGAACAAGTCAGCATTTGACCGTCACTTACAAGCGTGATTTCCGTGTTTGTACCAATGTCCAGACATACGATGGTTTCCCCCGTTTCAAACGAGTCTGAAGCCAGGAGCATGGCCACGTGGTCAGAGCCCACATAGCCTGCGATGTTCGGCGGTAGATAGAGATACGCCGCGGGAGCAACGTGTAATCCGATATCACTTGCTCGAATAGAGAGTGGGCCTGCGGTAACCGGAACGTAGGGTGATTCACCAAGTTGCCGCACCGGAAGCCCGGCCAACAGATGGTGCATCGTAGTATTCCCAACCGCCACTACTTCAACAATATTCCCGCGCTCGGCAACAGCTTCGGCACAGAGTTCATGGATCAATCCGTTAAGCGCTTCAACGAGTTTCGCCTGAAGTATTCCCGGATGGTCCGTGTGCCCGTTTGCATAGGCAATGCGACTTACGACGTCTTCACCGAAAGCAATTTGCGGGTTGGTGACTCCGGATCGTGCAAGAATAGTTCCGGTGTCCAGGTCAACTAGATACCCTGCAACTTTTGTTGTGCCGACGTCGAACGCAACTCCCAGTAGTGTCGCGTCGCCCGAGAGTGTAGCGACGAGTTCGCCGCCAACCACTCCGCCATCATTGTGGCTCTCGCGTATCGTCGGCGACATCGTCACATCGTCCGATGTGCGGAGGACAAATTGGGCAGCCCAGTTCTGCTTTCGAAGTTTCTCCGCGGCCTCCGATAAAGCAATTCTACTCATCGATGTAACGGTCACTCCCTGTCTGTCAAGCTCGGTGTTGATGCGCGTGTCGTCTGCCCGCAGGTCGTGCATGCTGGGCGGCTTCAACTGCGCTTGAAAAGAGGAGAGGGGAGGATCCACAACCAGATGGGTTCTCAACCCTTCCAATTGGAGCCGTTGTGGAGTAGCCAGCGAAGTTGCCGGAATGCTGATCCGTACGTCTGAAAGGAAATCGGACTGACAGGCGAGCCTGAATCCAGCTTCAAGCTGGCCTTCTGTCAGCTCTTCCTGCTCAGTGATAGTTGGTCGCGACAATTCCCCTTGCAGGAGTTGTACGCGGCACGAATCGCAGGCGCCGACACCGCCGCACGTGGCGACCAGTTCAACGCCCGATAATTGTGCCGCCTCCAGGATTGTTGATCCGTATGCAACATCGATGCGGCGCCCGACGGGCTCGAGATCCACGTTGACCGTCTTGTCGGAACCCGAATCAAATTGCATCTGTGTGCCCTGTTGACTTGAAATTGGTCACTAACTGCACTCGAGCCCCCCGATCGACTTACTTGCCGTCAGGACGCTTTCTGCAACATTAACGCAGAAATATAGATGTGTCATTTACCGGGTACTGCGGGGAATATCCTTACATCCGCCACCGAAAAAGGTCGCTATTATTGCTATTGAGCCGACATTTGTCTCCCTCGGGGCATTACGCGTTTCGATATGAGAACGAACCTCCTCCGGGGCGACGCTGGACGGTCATCCTGATCGACCAGGAGACATTCATCATCAGCCTATGAAACCAAAGACAAGAGCACTCACGGCGATGGCTCACCAGGAACCTGATCGTGTCCCGATCGACTACCTGGCCAACCCAGGAATTGACGCCAGACTAAAAAAGCACTTCGCGCTTGGTGCTGACGATGATGAAGGTCTGAGACGCGCGCTTGGCGTTGACTTTCGAGCAATCGAAGCACCGTACGTTGGCCGCGAACTACACGAACCGATTCCAGAGCGCCGAATCGATATGTGGGGAATCCGAACGCGCAGGATTGAGCATTCGACCGGTGGATACTGGGATTATTGCGACTTCCCTCTAAAAGAAGCAACGTTGCAGGAGATCGAGGCGTGGCCAATGCCGTCACCGGACGACTTTGACTACAATGTCGTTTCCGAACTCTGCCGCCAACACGAAGACTACTGCGTGATCATTGGCGATCCGGGCTACGCGGACATCATCAACACAAACGGGATGATCCGCACAATGGAGCAGACCCTGATCGACTTAATGGTCGACGAACCTGCTGCGCTCCGCTTAATTGAACGCCGGCTTAGCATTCAGCTTGAGGTGCTGTCCCGTTGTCTGGAAGCGGCAGATGGCGGCATCGATATCATGTGGCTTGGCGAAGACCTTGGAACACAGATCGGACCGATGATCAGTCCGGCACTATACAAGAAGCACTTTCGCCCGAGGCACCAGCAGTTTGTTGACCTCGCAAATCGACACAACGTGCCTGTGATGCTGCACTCGTGCGGATCCAGTAGCTGGGCATTTGATCAGTTTATCGAGATGGGGATCAAGATGATTGATACACTACAGCCCGAAGCTGCAAACATGGAGCCTGCATATCTGAAAGAGCGATTTGGCGACAACCTCGTGTTCCACGGGTGCATCTCAACGGCAGGACCGGTTGCGTCTGGAACGGTGGACGAAACGGTTCAGTATGTCCGCAATACGCTGGACATCATGACACCGGGCGGCGGTTACGCTTTTTCGCCAACTCACATGCTCCAGGATAATTCACCAACGGAGAATGTGCTCGCGATGTATGAGGCCGCTATGCAGTATGGTTGACACTGCTCTTCGAAAGCTGCTCAGCCTCCACAACGAACGGATTGACTTCGGTAAGCGTGCGCCTGTCTTTCACGCCGGATGCGTGCTTCATCATGCCGCGCACAATTCCATCTTCGTCGTGCGTCGTGCAGGTCGCTTGGTTGTCGCGGGAGGCCAGCGTATTGTCCCGCAGGTCAACCAGTCTGAGGGCCTCCCGGCGCGGTCTGCCATCAAAGTTCTATTAGATCCTGCGAGCATGGAGATTAGTTTGTAAGATAGGAGGGACGAAAAGCCAATCGATGACGCCGAAGCTAAAGGCACCCACCTTTACTGGCTTGCCCAGCGATCAATAGTAGATACGGTTCATTCGAATGCGATCAGGCACACCACAACGAGGCTTGGACAATGACACTCTTGCGGAAAAACCGAACGAACGTTGTACCCATCATCTGGTCGATCGCAGCGGTCTTCGCGCTTGCGGCTTGCACGGACAAACAGTCGGGAGAAATGTCGGCGTCGGGCTCTGGCGAAGCTGAAGTGCTCTCGCCGGGAAGGACTCTCGTTGTCTTCCAGACGTATCGAGACGGAAACGGCGAGATCTACGCCTCACTCGCCGACGGATATGCCATGGTCAACCTCACCAACCATGACTCGCTGGACTATCACCCCGTCGGATCAAATGACGGCACGAAAGTCGCGTTTGTCTCGGGCCGCGATGGCGATCACGAGATCTATATTATGAACCGGGACGGATCGGATCAGCGTCGACTGACCAGCAACCCCGCAATGGATATCGACCCCTCCTTTTCAGCGGATGATCGTCACATCGCGTTTGATTCTGACCGGAGTGGAAATGTCGAGATTTATACGATGGGCGTTGATGGTTCGGAGGTAGCCAACATTTCGAACAACCCTGCAACCGACAGCCATCCTTTTTGGTCTCCAGGTGGCGACCGCATCGCGTTCTACTCAAATCGGGACCGAAGCGAAAGCGATTCGATGGATATCTATATCATGAATGCGAATGGCAGCAACGTGATTCGTCTCACCGATGACGAAGCCGACGATCGCTATCCGAGTTGGTCGCCAGATGAATCCATGCTTGTCTTCACTTCCGACCGCGGCGGCGAAACCGATCTCTACACCGTAAACGTAGACGGCACGGGCGTTACACGCATCCTGGCATCCGCCGGTGACGACTTGGCGCCTGCATGGTCGCCACAGGAATCATTGATAACGTATGTCAAGCGCCTTGATGGCGATATGGATGTTTACATCGTGAGACCCGACGGGACGGGTGAGTTAAACATTTCGAACGGCCCAACGTCGGACAGCAACCCGCGGTGGTTGCCAGCCGTGCAGCAGTAGGAATAGCGAGGGTTAATTCGCTGCCGGTCCGAGCCACATATCATAGTCAACGCCCGGAGGCGTTGCGGCGTCCGGGAGAACCGGAACCGATTTCATCCAGCCTCGGTACGCAAGAAAACCTTTATTCCCGGCGTGAGGACTGACGGCCTATTTTAGCTGCGACAACCGGCGCCGCCTGCGGTTCATTCATCGCGATGCGATGAGCG
>CBDTVC010000271.1:0-4963 GCA_965363925.1 uncultured bacterium
GCGATGCTGCCGGGGCCGTGACTCGCGTGCCGACGAGCCAAATCGAAAAACGTGAAGTGCTCCCTGGCTCACTGATGCCCGCCGGGTTGATGGCGCAACTCGAACGTGACGAATTTGTCGACCTTGTTGCCTTTCTGTCGGCGCTGGGCGAGGAGGGTGCGTATCGCGTGCCTCGCAGGAAATATGTGCGGCGCTGGCGCCTGCTCTCGGCCACCGAAGCCGCCATCGCACAGCTTCGAGAAGGCGAGCCGGCTTTTGCGGCGACGGGTCCGAACTTGTCGTGGGTGTCAGCCTATAGCACCGTCGCAGGCACACTGCCGCTCGACGAGGTACCGGAGATAACCGACGGTGACGTCCGACAAAGTTTTGTCCAGTTCGACATTGATGTGCAACAGGCAGGAACTGTTGTACTGGCTTTCGA
Organism: uncultured bacterium; assembly: GCA_965363925.1. Taxonomy (GTDB): domain Bacteria; phylum Bacteroidota; class Rhodothermia; order Rhodothermales; family JABDKH01; genus JAGQWL01. The sequence continues at coordinate 422 of CBDTVC010000271.1, forward strand.
CGAAGCCGAGGGTCTCTCTGCTTGGGCGGCTAGACAGGCTGCACCGATTGTGGCGTCGCAGGTAACACTCGATCTGTCCGCCGGGATTCATCGCATCACGCTGTCGATCAACCGCACCAGCCGCGGCGAGCCGCAGGTGCAAGTCGAACTGCTGGAAGACGTGAGCACCGCGCGCGTTGAGTTTGTGCAAGGACGGTGAGCCGGTTCCGCCACTCGACAAACGCTATGCCCATTTCCAGACTCTTGCCTGGCGGCACATGGAGACGTGTTTGCCTTGCCGATGTCTGTACAGGATCGACTCGACTTTTCTGTAACATCCTCCGGAGACCGCAGGTACAGTCACTTGAACATGAGCCCTCGAACACGAACTGTAATCATCATCTTGTCTTTCGCGCTTTGTCTAGTGTCTGCGGCTATGGCGTGGGGTATTTATTGGATTAGTTTGCGCCACGGGCACGGGCTAGCAAGTGTAGATCAAAGAGCGATAATTTGGCTGGGACTTGCTGCGTTCGCTGGTATCTGCCTCGCAATATGGACTGCTACTCGGACGAAATAGCGACGGTGCTCACTCTTTGTCTATCCCCAGGACCTTCATCCGATAGCTGAAGGTCGACGGTTTGATTCCCATAAGGTTTGCGGCGCCATCGGGCCCCCAGACGCGCCAGTCGGCATGCCTGAGGGCTGCCGTCATGTTGGCTTTTTCGGTTTGCCGGAATTCCTCCTCCGTCAGATAGGCATTCGATTCTTCGGGCGCAGAATTTGATACGGCTTCAGGCCGTTGATCGGTTTGCAACGCCAGATCGAGCCTTAGGCGTTTTCCCGTCGATAGAATGACGGCGCGCTCAATTACGTTCTTGAGCTCTCTGATATTCCCGGGCCAACTTTGCTGCTGCAGGTTTGTCAACTGCAGTCGCGTGATATTAAGGGTATCTCGTCCGAGCTCTCTGCAGATGCGATCCAGGAAATGTTTGGTGAGTGGAGCGATGTCTTCCTTTCGGTCCCTCAGCGGCGGGACCTCGACCGGAAACACGCTCAGCCGGTAAAACAAGTCCTCGCGAAACCGACCTGCCGCGACTTCGGCACCAAGATCTCGGTTTGTTGCCGCGACGACTCGAACGTTGACCTTCGTCGTCTTTTCGTCTCCAACCCTTTCAAACTCCTGCTCCTGCAGCGCTCGCAGCAGCTTTCCCTGCAGCGAAAGAGGAATCTCGCCGACTTCATCCAGGAAGAGCGTACCGCCGTCTGCAAGCTTGAGTCGTCCAACACGATCTTGGTGCGCACCCGTAAAGGCACCACGAACGTGCCCGAAAAACTCGCTTTCAAATAACTCGTGCGGAATCGAAGCACAGTTTACCTTGATCAAGGGTCTTTCGACTCGGTCGCTCTTGGTATGAATGGCGCGTGCGATCATTTCTTTGCCAACGCCGGACTCTCCAAGGATCAACACGCTGACCGGTGTACTGGCGACCGCCTCGATTTGGGCGAGCGTTCGTTTAAGGGCGGGACTCTGTCCGATGATCTCACCGAAATTCAGTGTGACATTAACTTCGTCGCGCAGGTAATCTCGCTCTTGCTCGAGTTGATACGTCAACTGCTTGATCTGCTCCAGCGCATTTTCTCTTTCGCGCTCCGACCTTCGCCTCTCAGAAATGTCGCGAAACACGACAACCGCGCCATCGAGTTTGCCTTCTTTCATGATGGGTGTACTGGTGTACTCGACCGGTACAGGGGAACCATCTGTATGCCAGAACACTTCGTCGTCGACGCGATGAACCGCGCCGTCATGTAACGCCGCATAGATGGGACACTCTTCCCGAGGATAGGGCGACCCGTCTTCGTGGGAATGATGGTGAACAGCGTGCGCATGCTCCATCATAACGCTGTCGACTTTCCAGCCGAGGATTTCCGTGCTCGCGCTGTTTCCAAAAGTGATGCGTCCGTCGCGGTCCAGACCATAGATGCCCTCGCCAGCGGCGTCGAGGATCAGCTGATGTTGCATTTGAAGCGCGCGCATTTCATCGAGCGTCCGGCTGAGTTCCTCGACGTCTTCGGCGAGAACTGCGATTCGAGGTTGGCCGTCGTTTGACTCTGGTCCAAGCCATGCGGTCAGCAGAATTCGAATCACGGAGTCATTACACACGATCCGTGCGGGCAGATTTGAAACAACGGTGCCATCGCGAAGCATTCGTTGGAGTTCCTGCTGAACATCTACGTCACCGTCCGCAGCAAACAACCGCGACGCGCTCCATCCCTCCATAGCCTCTGTGTCCGATAGGCAGAGGCGGTTTCGCCAACCAGCAGAGAGACAAACACAATTCAGGGATTCGTCGAGAATGGCCATGAGCGCCGGGCCCCTCTCAATGGTCGCAAAGTCAAAGTCTGTCATGGTACGCCAACCTTAGAAATTTGTGGTACTGACCACAAGATATTGTGTACCTCAAATTATTGGGCTGCACTAACTATCAGCTAAGTCATTGAATTACAATGATATATAACTTTGGGCACGGTAAATGCAATATAGAGGGCACAACCGTTCGATCAAACTTTCAGCATTTGCTGGCCACACAGACGACTACGATGAGCAAACAGAGACAGCCGGTTCCGCCGTTCGACCATCAGACGGCGCTTCAAAAGGTTCAAGGCGCAGAGGACGCGTGGAATACCCGGAATCCAGAAAAAGTCGCGCAGGCGTACTCGGAAGACTCGGTGTGGCGAAACCGCGATGAGTTCATCCAGGGCCGCGCCGAGATCGAGGCTTTTCTTGATGGCAAATGGAAAAGAGAACTCCACTACCGTCTCACAAAGGAACTGTGGAGCTACACAGACAACCGGATTTCGGTTCGCTTCGAGTACGAGTGGCAGCACAACGAAACGGGCCAGTGGTATCGCACCCACGGCAACGAACACTGGGAGTTTGATGCGGACGGCTACATGAGCCGACGTGACATGAGTGCGAACGACATCTCGATCACGCCAGACAAGAGGCGGATCGGATTACCCACGAATCAACAAGAATCACCTGGACAAACCCCATCTGTAATGAACGAAATAATGAAAGCAACAATCAAAGCCATAACAATCCTGCTCTTTGTCGGAGGCCTTGCTTCGACGTCGAGAGCCCAGCTGCCAGATCCCGGAGTGGTGGTCGACGACCGCACCGCTCTCGTGATCACTGATCCGCAAAATGACTTTCTCTCGCCAGACGGTGTGACCTGGCATGTGGTGGGTGAAAGCGTGACCGCCAACAACACAGTTGCAAACCTCGAGACTCTTTTGAAGACTGCAAAGGAACAGGGAATACCGGTGTTCATCTCACCGCACTACTACTACCCGACAGACCACGGTTGGCAGTTCGAGGGAGCGCTGGAGAAACTGATGCACAACATCGGCATGTTCGACCGCAGCGGTCCCACCGATCTCACCGGTTTCGAGGGCTCGGGAGCTGATTGGCTTGAGCGCTACAAACCATACATCATGGATGGGGAGACCGTCGTCACCAGCCCGCACAAGGTCTTCGGACCCGAACAGAATGATCTAGCACTGCAGCTCCGAAAGCGTGGGATCGACCGTGTTATCCTAGCCGGTATGTCGGGTAACCTCTGCGTCGAATCGCACATGCGAGAGCTACTCGAGATGGGTTTCGAAGTCGCCGTGGTTACGGACGCCACAGCATCTGCGATCCTTCCCGGGCTCGATGGAAACGCCGCCGCGCAAACCAACTACCGGTTCATCGCCAACACCACGTGGACGACAACACAGGCGATTGATAAAATGCAAATCAAGTAGCCAGAACACGCTCCCAAATCGACGCAGGTACTTCCTGCACCACCCCAAGCCGGAATCAAACATGACCAAGTATTTTCAAGACATTCGCGCCGTGACTCTCGTAGCACTATTCACCGTAACAGTTGTCGCAGGAGTATTGAACACTAGAACTCCAGAGTATTCAACCACCCCAGACGCTCGGAACGTCGACGACAGTGAAGACGTCCGATACAATACGGTGAAGATCGACGGACTGGACATCTTCTACCGTGAGGCGGGCAACCCAAATAATCCGACATTGTTGCTTCTTCACGGATTCCCAACGTCCTCCCACATGTTTCGAAACCTGATTCCTGAGTTGGCAGATGAGTACCACGTTATCGCTCCTGACTACCCGGGATATGGGTTTAGTTCGATGCCGAGTGTCGACGAGTTCGACTACACGTTCGACAACATGACGCGTATCGTCGAGAAGTTCATCGTTGAGATGGGACTTGACCGGTACAGCCTGTACCTGATGGACTATGGCGCACCCATCGGTTTCCGAATCGCAGCCAATCATCCAGACCGTGTCGAGGCACTCATCATACAGAACGGCAATGCATATGTCGAGGGCATAGACAATGATTTCTGGGAGCCCATCCAGGCTTACTGGAAAGATCGCGGTGCGGTCAATCAGGGTCTCGACAACGACTGGTGGAAGAACGTCAAGACCGCCTACAACAAGCCCAACATGACGAACGACGAGGCGCTGCGCTTTCTGGTGACTGCTGGCGC
>CBDTVC010000272.1:0-4947 GCA_965363925.1 uncultured bacterium
ATCCAGGAACGGATCAGGGTTCCAGATTTTACGGAAAGCGCAAACCAATGTCTGCTTAATACGGTCCAGGCAGATTGATTTCAGGCGCTCCGACAAATTAGGGCACTCTGAACCTGTTAGTCGGACAGTCGCTGTTCGGATACGGACATATCGATAGGAAGTAGCGCCTTATCTTGGTTGGGAATACATCTAGTGTCTGACCACGACCCACCAGCAGGCGTACCGCAATGGATTCGCGAAAGGAAACATTCATCAGCGAAAACTGGAAGGAGACGTTAATCGCCGCGATTGCGGTTGCAGCGATTGCTGCCCACGTCATAATCCGCTATGGACTTGGCAACGATAGTCTGTGGCTCGGAAACCACGTCTACGACTGGCCCCTGATCGTCGCCCTCGTGCTTGGCGGACTGCCGCTCGTGTTTGATCTCGTCGTCAAGATGCTGAGGCGCGAATTTGGTTCAGATCTGTTGGCGGGTATCTCAATTGTTACCGCAGTTTTGCTGGGTGAGTACCTCGCCGGGACAATTGTCGTCTTGATGCTTTCGGGTGGGGAAGCACTCGAAGGCTATGCCGTTCGAAGTGCCTCATCCGTTTTGAAGGCCCTGGCAAACCGACTGCCTTCTGTCGCACACAGGCAAACGGACGGCGAGATGGCAGATGTGCCCCTGGACGATGTCCAGATTGGCGACACACTGGTTGTGTTCCCCCATGAAGCATGTCCCGTCGATGGGACCGTTCTCGAAGGGCACAGTGCGATGGACGAATCGTACCTGACCGGCGAGCCGTATATCATGTCGAAGACTCCCGGGTCCGATGTGTTGTCGGGTGCAGTGAACGGTGAGTCGGCGCTGACGATTCAAGCCGACAAACTAGCGGTCGACTCGCGCTACGCCCGAATAATGGAAGTAATGCGAGAGTCTGAGCAGCAACGCCCAAAGCTGCGACGCCTTGGAGATAAACTGGGCGCATTCTACACGCCGCTTGCCGTAGCAATTGCAATAATTGCATGGGCTGCCAGTGGAAATCCGACCCGATTTCTGGCGGTATTGGTCGTCGCTACTCCGTGCCCGCTGTTGATCGCCATCCCAGTTTCGATTATCGGCTCAATATCATTGGCCGCTCGTCGTGGCATAATTATCAAAGACCCCGCTGCGCTCGAAAAGCTGGATACCTGCCGAACTGCAATCTTCGACAAGACCGGAACGCTTACGTACGGCCAGCCGCGAGTGACCGAAATTTTTACTGCACCCCAGTATGAAGAAGATGAAATTCTTGGTTTAGTGGGGAGTATTGAACGGTATTCGAAGCACCCCCTGGCTGATGCGATTGTAACTGCAGCCACGGAACGAGGTGTTGTCTTCAGTGAAGCATCGCGAATCAGCGAAAAGCCGGGTGAAGGTTTAACCGGAACGATCAGCGGGCGCAAGGTTCTTGTGACAAGTAGAAAGGTGATAGCCAACGCCCACCCTGACGCCGTTAAACTAATCCCCGAGCAGGCCAGCGGACTCGAATGCGTAATTGCAATCGACGATTCGTACGCAGCAACGTTTCGCTTCCGCGATGAACCTCGGAGCGAGGGTCGATCGTTTATTCGCCACCTGAAACCGAAGCATAGTTTTGATCGGTTGATGATCGTTTCCGGCGATCGGGAATCCGAAGTACGTTACCTCGCAGATGAGGTCGGGATTGAGGAGGTGCATTTTAGTCAGAGCCCAGAACAGAAACTCGCGCTTGTGCGAAAAGAAACAGCGTTGGCGGATACCGTGTTTCTGGGCGACGGAATTAACGACGCACCGGCATTAACCGCTGCCACCGTCGGGATTGCTTTCGGCCAGCATTCAGACATTACATCGGAAGCTGCCGGCGTTGTAATAATGGAAACGTCGCTCGAAAAAGTCGATGAACTGTTACACGTAAGCAAGCGGATGCGATCGATAGCGTTGCAATCCGCCGTCGGCGGAATGGCGCTTAGTGTAATCGGGATGGGATTTGCCGCGTTTGGCTATTTGCCACCTATCGCCGGAGCGATCACGCAGGAGGTGATTGACGTTTTTGCTGTATTGAATGCCTTGCGGGCCGTATTTCCGCCTAAAGCGTTGACGGATTATTAGGGCGACAGCGTTCCACAAAACTCGAATCGTCACGAACGTCAAGTAATGTTACAATCCACCTGATCATCAGTCGTTCGGCAAGTGCGGCGGCAGGGCCAATCGGATTGCTTGTTGCTGTTCGTGGCCAAGTCACGATGACATCGGATCGACACAAGGCATCCAGCAATCACGACTCTTGGTCTAACAACATTTCGGCAATCCTAACGCCGTTCATAAAGGCATCCTCCACGCGGGAACTCGTGCACCAATCACCAACCGCACCCAGTTTTAACCGCCCATCCCACAAAAACCGTCCGGGAGAATCGAGGCCCGACGGTATGCGGGCGTAACGCCAGCGATGGGCAGCGTAGAAGGCCGGGGCTTCCTGGACGCCGATAAGATTAAGCAGCGGTTCAAGCAATTGTTCAGCCACGTCGTCTGCACTCTCCTCCAAGTTGATGGCTGACCACTTAGGTGACGTGTGCGCAACCCAACAGTCTTGCTCAGGGCGTCCCGGCTTGCTCGAGTTTCTGGCAACCCAGTTAAACGGCCCAGAGGTTACTCGCACTCCATCGTACTGATACGGGGCTGGATTCTTCAACTCCACCATCAACGCCCAGCACGGTTGCATCTGGATCGCATCACATTGCCGTACGAGTTCCTCAGAGTCTCGCACTAAGTCTACGCTTTGCTTCGGAGGGCAAGTCGTGATAATCACATCGAACAATCCGGATTTCGACCCGTCTTCAAAGACGATACGCCATCGCTTCCGATACCGTTCGACGTATTGCGCGGTGAGGCCATACTTACATACGATGCCTTCTGACAGTGTTCGCGAAAGCGTACTCATCTTCGGTGTCCCCACGTACCGAATACCTGAAGGACGTGCAGGCATGGTCCGCCTTCCATCGGAAAGGCCAAACCGCCCCTCCCACTCGGCAACGATGCCGTCACGAACACATTCCTCAACAAAATCCTGAAACAGGCGTGCGCGAACCGTGAAATACTGGGCTCCGTGATCAAACTGGGCAGTCGGAGTTCGCCGCGTCGCGATGCGGCCGCCTGAAGCCCGTCCCTTGTCGAATACTTGAACCCTCACTCCTCCAGCCACCAGAGTCCGGGCAACGGATAACCCCGCAATCCCAGCACCAACAATCCCAACTCTCAAAATTAATCCCTGTTTTCTTCAGCAAATTCCGGAAGAACCGCCTAAATAGTCTAATCCAAAGATAAGGTCATCGTCCGACATGCGGGCACCGATAATCAATTTCATCATAACTATGGCAAAGCACGCGTACCGGCCCGAATTATTTTCAAGGAAATTGACCAATACGTTTCGTCGTCCCAACCCCGGCCGTAACCGAGAGGCAGGCACCATGGATTCGGCCTGCTAAGAGCCAAGGTAGAGCACGACCCGGACTTGGCCGAGCAAGGGCGACTAACACTCGTCGTCTACCACCTCCACCGCGTTGCTGGTGGTGATTGCACCGCGCAAGCGTTCGAATAGTGTCGACGACAAGCCTGTCTACGCCTATTGGCGGAAAAGATGCAGGATGCACGTAATCCTTCTGCCGTTGTCGAGGTTGTGCTTTGTGGGTTGCCAGCCCAGCGACGAGAGGTTGGACAAGCTCGCAGTAGGTCGCGGCTCAGCGCTTCAACAGCACCGTCGTTCGCGTTCGACCTCCGGATTTCATCCGCACAAAATAGCGGCCGGCGGCTAACTCGGTTCCTTCGACATGTAGGGTGCGCGTTCCAGCCTGTTGATATCCAGTTGCCAACAGCTGTATCCGCCGGCCAAGTGCGTCAAACAGTTCGATCAAAACCTCCGAGTCAGTCGGAAGGAAGTAGCTGAGAGACGCAGCCGTTTCGAACGGGTTAGGATACGCGCCGGATAGAAACACCTCGTCCGTCTTGCCAAGCCCAACCAAGATTTCAACGGTGGAGGTTGCTGATGCACCAAAATCATCAGCAACTGTATAGGTGAAACTGTCAAGACCATCCGCCGCGGAAGAAACGTAACGCAACGTCCGGCCGTCCGGATTCAAACTGACGGATCCCGAAGCCGGTTTGGAAAAAGACACGATACGCAGGTCCGATTCCAAATCGTCGTCGTTCTCAATGGCGTCAATATCAACGATGCCCCCCTCCGCCACAAAGACCCTATCGGGACGGGCAATTGGACTAGTATTTGACGTAGCCTGCAGAAAAAACGCCTGCGCCACTCCCGTTGTAAATCCGTAGCCGACGATGGCGCTGCCGTTATTTATCGCGGTTGCCTCTGCAAGCAACCATCCGTTTGCAGAAGTTACATCGGTGAGTCTGCGGGCAGTACCCTGCGAGAATAGGAAAGCTTCAGTCACAATTACCCACTGAGATTCCTGCGCCGATTCATCTTTCGCGAAAACTGCGCCGAATCCATCAGAGACCGGACGCACGTCTATACCTGATCCACCGCCCTGAACCTCCGCGATAATCTGAAGTCCTAGAACAGATTTCAGCGCAGCCAAATCGCCGCGCCTGACCGCCTTCGCAGTCTGGAGGTCTTTGCTCATCAATAAATCGTTGGAGGGTTGCCCATCCGCATTCTTCCCAATATCACCGATCCCGCGAATACCGACTACCCAACCAGCATCGTTGATTCCCAACGCTTCGCTGTAACCTCCCGTCCCGAATAGCGGTGTCGCAGAACCATCCGCTTCCCAGCGGACTGCATGCGTCGACGTGAACGATTCGGAAACGCCAACTGAAATCCCGGCCGCGTTAATCGCAATGGCTCGACCCGTTCCATTCGTGGCAAGAGGGGTTGACGGGTCGCCCACAATCGGCGAAGGTGTACCGTCAGATCTGTAGCTTACGC
>CBDTVC010000273.1:0-4934 GCA_965363925.1 uncultured bacterium
ATCTCGATGTCCTTATGGCCTCCATCCGAGAACGGACGGCTGGCACCCAACAATTATTTGTTCAATCGAATCGTGACCTACGGGAGTATTCACTACAGGTGTTTGATCGGACATTTACTATAACGTATGTGCTTCGATTGCTGGCGATTCTGGTTGCGTTTGTTGGGATTCTAAGTGCGTTGATGTCGCTTCAACTTGAGCGGTCTCGGGAGTTTGCGGTACTTCGAGCAAACGGAATGACGCCAGTCCAGCTCTGGAAACTGGTTACCATGCAGACGGGTCTTATGGGCGGACTTTCCGGATTGCTCGCAGCGCCACTCGGCTTGGCGCTTGCTTTGGCGTTGATCTTTGTGATTAATCGGCGTGCGTTTGGCTGGACACTTCAGGTTGATTTGTCACCGCAGATATTCTTGCAGGCAATGCTTCTTGCCGTGGTTGCTGCTCTACTAGCTGGTTTGTATCCGGCGTGGAAGATGTCGCGCTCAGATGCAGCGGAGGCACTACGTGAAGAATAGTATGACACACCAGCTATGTTGCGGAATCTACCGCGTCCGTGTAAAGCCCTCGTTGCGGACAGCAATCGCCAGAATCGTGGCGAGCCCAATACCTGTCGGAATGGCCCTCGGGCAGATTGGGCTCACGCTGAAGTTGGGCGAGGCCCTCGGCCACTTTACTGTACCTGGTCATTCATTTCTCAAACGTTAAGCCGTGATCCGCTATATCATACTCGGTCTTGTGTTCGTGATTGCAGTGCTTTCTGTTCTGGCGCTGATGTTGGATCGCGAGTCAACAGAGATTGCTGCTACCCTATCCCTTGCTGATGCAATTGGTGGCGGAATCGAAGCAGAGGAGGCCGCGGCTGGCATCTCCTATGCTCGAGCAACCGCCCCACGGTCGTTTGTCTTTCCAGCGGACCATGGTCCTCACAACCCTTACAAACTCGAGTGGTGGTATTTTACCGGCAATCTCCAATCGGATGACGGGAGACATTTTGGATATCAGCTTACCTTCTTCCGGACTGCACTGATGCCAGTTGCTGACCGCAGAGTCGAAGAAGGCGAGGGAGACTCTTCATGGCAGACGAATCAATTGTACACGGCACACTTTGCGCTAACCGATGTATCAGGCGAGCAATTCATTGCCAGCGAGAAATTTGAACGCGGCGCGGCTGGGCTCGCAGGTGCGCAGGCAGATCCGCTTAATGTTTGGATTCACGATTGGTCCGCCCGACAAATCGGTGAATCCACATTTCCGATGATTCTTCGCGCCTCTGCAGATAATGTCGAAATTGACCTAACCGTCGAACCGACAAAACCGTTTGTTTTGCAAGGAGACAAAGGCCTGAGCCGTAAGGGAGAAGGCGAGGGGCAGGCGTCGTATTACTATTCGTTTACACGGCTTGCTACGACGGGGTCGGTCGTGGTCAATGGCGACCGGTTCGAAGTCGAGGGTTTAAGCTGGCTAGATAGAGAGTGGAGTACAAGTCTGCTGGGTCGGACGCAGATCGGTTGGGATTGGTTTTCACTGCAACTCGATGACGGAACGGACGTGATGCATTTCAAGCTCAGAGAACAAAGCACGGATGCGCCAGCATATCGAGACGGAGTGCTCATCGACGCAAACGGCAACAAGCGAAAACTTGACCTCGATGAGCTGGTTCTCACAGAAGAGGAAACCTGGACAAATTCGAAAGGGGACGCAACGTATCCATCGAAGTGGCGGCTGGTAATTCCGGACGAAGAACTCGACCTGCAGATTAGGCCATGGCTTGCCGACCAGGAGCTCGACCTCGCGCTGCGATATTGGGAGGGCGCCGTACAGGTGTCCGGCACGCGAATGGGTAAACCGGTGGCCGGGAACGGGTATGTGGAGTTGACTGGCTACGCGGATGGTGTCAACAATTGAGGGCGGAGCATCGCTGCTGCTTATACTCGGCCGTCGCGGTCAAAAAGTGACCCTTTTTCGCATGCTTCCGGGTTGATACAGATAAATACTTGGGCGTGGAAGGGCTTGTAAAACTGGGCGCCGGTCTTTGTGCCGGCGGTCAGCGACGCACGTTCCAGTTGTGTTCGTGTATAGGAGTTGCTTCGTTGTTGTCGTAGGGATTCGCCTGTCGGTATTTAAGCGACAATGCGACAGACGATTCATCGTCCTTGTAGCGTAAGTATCGCTTTTCATGTTCGTCCGCACGACTGATGTTTCCCGCGGCCCGATTTGATAACATCAGGTTGTAATGGGCCATCAGGTCTTCCGAATCTATTCGCAGTACGCGCTCGAACCAGGGAATAGCTTCACCCGGTCTTGAATCCAAAAAGAGGATTCTGCCAATCTGATTCAGGACAACCCGATCTTTCGGAAAGGACTGTTCTGCAATCGCCAGAGAAGCGAGCGCGTCACCATAATCTCCTAGCGCCTTAAGGTAAAGTCCCTTAAAGTAATTGGCTTTGGGGCTAAGCGGATCGAGCTCCAATGCCTGTTCGACATGTGTGCCTGCCTTCTCCAACGATCCATCTGCAAGGGCAACGCGTGCCAAGTTGATCGGAATGTTGATATTGGTCGGATCAAGTGCAGCTGCCCGGACAAATGCAGCTTCGGCACTATGCAAATCTCCTTCCCGGAAGAGTCCGATTCCGTAATCATACAAACGTCGTACATCAGTAACGTTTCCAGGCGCATTCGCCCCGGAGGTGGATTCTGGATTGCTTTCAACTCGAAAAACGAGCGTGTCTGTCGCCATTGTTACGATCGGCAACGTGACTTCCGGGTGACCATCCGCAAAAAGCCACTCGCGATCGTCAAACGAAATCGTCTTCAGTGAATCCGGGTCAGTTGTCGTGCCGCTGAAGGTAAACTTGTTGAACCACCAGTTGAACTTTCGGTAATGTACACTGGCGGAAACGGTGAGCTCGCCGGGTTCTTCCGGCACTTGTATCCGATAGTGTGCAACATCCGCGGCCGATGGCGGAATCAGGTTCACGTAGGCCAGGGAACGGCTTGCAAAAGCGTTTCGTTTGTTGATCGGATTCCCATGTCCGTCCAGGACAACGGAGCGAAAGAAATGGGCTGAGGAGTCTACCGGGCCGTTCGCATCTTGAATCCATCCACTCCAGAATATCGTCTCGGCGCCGTTGTAAACGGCTTTCAACTCGATCCACGCCTCCTGGGCATCAACCGTCCCGGTCGGAAAGAAATGGCCCAGGCCCAGCGTTCGAACAACAACGTCTAGGCGAATGTAAGATCCGGCTCGAAGTACGGAATTGGCAGTGTTCAACGGACCGATAAAGTTAACGGCCGAAGAAGTTCTTGACCCAGAACCGATACCCATTGCCTGCTCCTCGCCAATCGCAAATTGCGTGGCGAGTTTGCCGTCGGGCGACGGCTGTTCTGCGCCAGTAACGTCATCAGCACGGGCTTCATTCTCTGAGAAACCCACAATGTCGACGAGTAGCTGGTTTGATGAAAGAAACGCTGTAACCTCTTTCAGTTGGACGCTGTCGGCATTCAGTGCGGGGATCGCAGTATTCGCAGCTGCAAATCGATGTGATTTCACGGACCCATTCTCGTGGCCTGCGTCGGTAGACGGTACGCTTGGCATGTGACAATCTACACACGTACGTCCGACTGATGGATCATAGAACGAACGCGCGCCTTCGCCAGAAATGCCGGACGCCTGCCAGTTGTCGTAGGTGTTAAATCCGCGAACCCACCGGTAGCCGTTGACGTCAATATCCATGTGGACCTTGTGACAAGAGGCGCAAAACTGATCCGATTGCTCCAAGTGGAAATCTTTAAGGAACGTCCGTCGATGAGGCTCCGGATTGGCGCGGATCACCAGATCATGTATGGTCTTTACAATCCTGTTCGTTGAATTTGCCAGCTTGTGCATGGCCGGGTACTCGATAACGTACCCTCCGTTGCCCATGGTGTTCTTAACTGAAGAGACGGAGTGGCAGGCCACGCAAGCGAGTCCGGCTGTGGCTTCTGGCAGATTGATGAAACTGTCGACCGGTTGATCCATCTGTCCCGAGAACAACAATGCAGGATCGTGACAACCGGCACACCATTGAGCTGGTTTCGTGCCGGTCACGTCTTGCATGTACTCGATCGATTTCTTGTACCACGGATTATTGAACGACGAAAAGTGGTGGGCAGACGATTGCCACTGTTCGTACGCGTCCGCATGGCAGCCAGACTCGGCGCACGTTTCGGATTCCAGAAAGAATTCAGCCGGCACAAGTTTCTGGTCAGCGGTTTCAGCGGCGCTAGGGAAGAAGGGGCCGGTACTGCCCCCCATTGCTTCACCGGCAAGATCCAAGGGAGGGAGGATTGGGTTGGTGACCTCGATAGACCTGGAATGCAAGGCCGTTTGGATCGCAGGAATGCAAAACGCCACGGCAGCGAAAGTGATCGTGCCGACAAGGTACTTTTGGATCGACTGCCCCCGCGCCTTTAAAGCCCGAGTACACCAGAGGAGAGCAGCGGCGAGGGCAAAGGTGCTTACGAGAACGTGAATCCAGAAAACGGGTTGAGTGTTTTGCGTATTGCCGACGATCAGCAACCCCAGTCCTGTGATACCGGTGATGAACATTGCCCCTCGAATTACCCGTGCAAAGCGGTGTTCAGCTGCTCTGAACTGCTTGTACCAGAGAACTACCGCCACTGGACCTAAAACGAGGTGCAGCAGAATGTTGGTCACAAAAAAGAGTGACGAATCACCTGCTCCGAGCAGGTACGCGGAGTTAACCACGATCAGCAGTCCTGCAACTGCGGGCCAACGACGGATACTATCAGGTTTCGGGAAATCCAGGATATTTTATGGGTGGAGGTTCGAGGGGGAGGTTGAAATAGGCCGAAAGCACGGATTCTGCGGCCAGTTGGGAATTATTGTTAAAAATACCCTTTCTGCATTGCATTCGCCGCAACCGACTGCTATT
>CBDTVC010000274.1:0-4929 GCA_965363925.1 uncultured bacterium
CAAAGTAAAAACGGCTACAAATGCGACATTGTGGGTTTACGGCACGGTTTTGTAGCGTCTCGCTGAAACTATGGCAGTGTATGAAGCGCAGGATATCATGCTGCACGGGAATTCGAGCAGCGAGAGACGTCAATGAAGGCAATGACGACGTAGCGGCCAGCGACATTTTTCGAAGGCCGTGATATTATCGAAGCTTTGCGCTCGTACACTCATCGACGGTGATTAGATCACTAAGCCATGAGATCATTAAGTTGTATTCGGGCTTGGACCCTGACGTGATTCCGTGCGTTTACCGCTGCCTTATTCGTTCAAATTTTAACCTGCTGACTGTGTAGCCCATGGCGTATCTCTTCACCTCAGAATCAGTTTCTGAAGGCCATCCCGATAAAGTAGCCGATCAGATTTCAGACGCAATTCTTGACGCGCTCCTCACGCAAGACCCTAAAAGTCGTGTCGCGGTAGAGACGCTTGTCACCACAGGACTCGTGATTCTTTCGGGTGAAGTCAGGACCTCCGCTTTTGTAGATGTCCAGGAGATTGCTCGTGACGTAATCCGAAAGATCGGTTATGTCGATCCTGCTCTCCGCTTTGATGCTGAGTCATGTGGCGTGCTTTCGAGTATTCACGAGCAGAGTCAGGACATTGCCCAAGGTGTTGACGACGACGAACACGAGCAAGGCGCCGGCGATCAAGGCATGATGTTCGGATATGCCTCTACCGAAACCAAAGAACTGATGCCAATGGCAATCAGCTTCTCACACGCTCTTGTTCGCGAGTTGGCGAACATCCGCAAGAATGAAGAAGTCTCCTATCTGCGACCTGACTCAAAGAGCCAGGTAACGATTGAGTACGAAGACGATCGCAAGACGCCCAAACGCGTGCACACGATTGTTGTCTCTACACAACACGACGAACACGTTACCACGGACCAGATCCGCAAAGACGTTAAGGAACTGCTCATCCCGCGTGTCATTCCTGCGCATCTCCTTGATGACGACCTCATTCTCCATGTGAATCCAACCGGACGATTCGTAATCGGTGGACCACACGGCGACACAGGGCTGACTGGCCGTAAGATTATTGTTGATACTTACGGTGGTAAAGGCGCGCACGGCGGCGGTGCTTTTAGCGGCAAAGATCCTTCGAAGGTCGACCGGTCTGCTGCGTACGCTGCCCGTCACGTTGCGAAGAATATTGTTGGCGCCGGACTCGCTGAACAGGCGCTTGTCCAGGTCGCTTATGCTATCGGTGTTGCCGAGCCAGTCTCCATCGACGTCGATACCTACGGCACCGGTGTCATGCCGGACAATGAACTCGTAAAATTGGTCCGAGCTACGTTTGACCTGCGCCCGGCCGAGATCATTAAACGCCTGAAGCTCAAAGAGCCCCGCTACCAGGAAACAGCTGCCTACGGGCACTTCGGTCGCGACGAGTTTACTTGGGAGCAGCTCGATTATGTTGATGCGCTGAAGACTGCCGCCGGCGTCTCTGCTTAATCGATCAAAATTTGACCTAAAAAGGGTGTTCACGCTTGTCGTGGGCACCCTTTTCTGTTTTCGGAGTAACCACTGTTTACACCGTCTAACTCTGCGCAGTCCATCGGTTTTCTGGATCACAGGCCAACACAGGGAATGAGTCGGTGCAAAGTTTGCTGTCGAGCTAAGTCCAATCAACAGTCAGCCGATACTTAGAAGCGATTCTTCACAGTTTCCGATGGAGTTGTTCGTGCCTCATTTTTGCAGTCGCCGGCTTGGGTTTTCAAGTCGATTTTACATTTTCTCTTTTGCTCTGGTTCTTGTAGCCTGGGTTGCTTTTTCATCTGCTAGCGGATTGTCTACGGCGAACGCCCAGGACCGCAAAACCGGTCAGCAAGAAGAGCTTCCTGATGCGATTCGGAAACACGTCGTCACTGCGAACGATTTACCCGTTTTCAAAACGAGGTCGTCCGCAAACGGCGAGGTGGATGTACAGTCTGGAGTAGCGCGTGCCATGTATCGCGTCGTCGAAATTGATTCCGCGCGCGCACGACAATCCGGCGGCAACTCGGCCGAGGAAACGGCACGCGCCTATGTGGGACTCAGCAAACAGGCTTACGGATGGAGTGCTGATTCGCGTTCACTGAAACTTGTAAACGTTTCGGAGTCTCCGATAAGTGCCCACGTTCTGTTCCAGCAAACCGTTGACGATGTTCCCGTGTTGTATCGTTTCGTCAAGGTAAGCCTTGACGACGAGCGACGACCAACGTTTGTCGTAAACGGATACGACGCTGCGCTGGATGACACCAAACCCGTGAACTCAGTTTCAACTTCAGCTATTGCGGCCCGGGCACAAGTAGCACGACTGTTTGATACCACCGTCGAGAATGTATCCGAGCCAACGCTTGCAATACTCCCAGGATCTAGTCCGCGATTTGTGTGGTCTACAATTGCCTACTCAAATGAACTGGGCGGTGACTGGGAAACGTTGATTGACGCACAGTCTGCCGCTGTCGTCAGTATTCGTGATCGGTCTTTCAGTCGGCTGCGTGCTGAGCGGCACTTGCATAACGGCGACACCGAAGGCGCAACTGTCGACCATCCGCAATCATCTTTTTCGCTTTCTGTACCGCGAGCACAATCCCTCGTTTCGTTTTTTGCGGATGGTCAGACCGGCGATGTATCTGCCCGGGCCAGCGCGACCGGTTCTGGAATGGTCTTCGATCCTGACCCGATGTCGACAGCCGGAGTGCAGTACGGTGCTCCATACGTTGACGCCGGTGACGCGGATCAAGCGGTTCTGAATGATCAACGTGTTCTCGTGACGCTTTCGGATATTTCGTTGGGCACTGACAATCTGTACCGGTTGCAGGGACCGTATGTAAACATTATCGGTGGTGGTTCGCTGTCGTACGTGCCTCCACAAGTCGCGACCGCTGACGGTTTTTCTTTTGTACGGTCGGATGATCGATTTGAGGCTGTAAATGCGTATTACCACGTCGATAAGAGCCAGCGCTACGTTCAGTCACTAGGTTTTGCGGATATCCGAAACAACGGAGTGTCTGTAAATCCGCTGGCCTTCAGCCGAGATGATTCGCAGTATTCGCCGTGGTCCAATATCATTGAATTTGGGGCCGGTGGCGTAGATGACGCCGAAGATGCGGGAGTCATTTGGCACGAGTACGGTCACGCCTTGCTGGAAAGCAGCGCACCGGGATTGGTGGACGGCGGACCAGAAGGCCAAGCCCTGCACGAAGGATGGGCAGACTACTGGGCTGCGTCCTACTTAAGGAGCCTCGCAGATGCTGGCAAGACTTCAAGGACAGATTGGCAGAACGTGTTCCGATGGGATAGTGGCGACGGCCAGTTGTGGCAGGGTCGGCGCGTCGGTGTTCCCGGCACGTACCCTGACGATTTTCGCTGTGAAGATCCGGGCGACATTAACGGGGATAGTTGTAACATCTATTCGGATGGTTTGATCTGGGCGTCTTCGCTCATGGAGATTTACGATGAGGTCGGTAGGGAAGTGTCCGACAAGCTTAATCTTCAATCACACAAGTACCTGAGTACGCCGGCAACGTTTAGAGATGCCGCTGAAGCGCTCCTCCAAGCCGACGACGACCTGTTTGGCGGGCAATACAATCAAACACTTCTGCTGGTTCTCGGCGATAGAGGACTTGTTGATGCAACGCTGTTCGCACCGGTTGCCGAACATGATCCACTGCCGGATTCTGAAGACATTGGTGGTACGGCAACGGTTCGTGTTGTCGCTACATCCGCTACGGCGGTGATCGACTCGGTGATTGCCGTTGTATCCGTTGACGGTGGGGCACCCACGCGAATAGTACTGACGGTGCAGGATGGATCGAATTATGAGTCTACGCTGTCGTTGCCATCGAGCCAGTCAGTCGTGCAATATTATGTAGAGGTGACAGACTCGAATAACCGACGTTCGGTGCTCCCGAAATCCGCTCCGATCGAGCAGTACTCTTTTTCCGTTGGGCCAGACACAACTCCTCCGTCCATCGAGCACGAACCAATACCCGTTGTTTCTCTGGTAACGTGGCCGCTCGCGATACGCGCGGACGTGTTGGATAATCTTGCAATCGATACGGTCACGGTCAATTATGAATTGCGGGACTTCGATGGCGCTGTTCAGCAAGCCGGCGAATTTGGACTGTCCGCGGTCGAAGGCGATCAATACCGCGGCGAGGTGCCGATCAACGCTTCGATCCTGCAAGAGGGCTGGACTGTTAACTATTCCATAGGTGCCCGCGACGGATCTGTTGCAGGCAATGAGACCATTGCGCCGCAGGCAGGTTTGTACGCGACGACGGTTTCTCTTTCTGGGAGTCTGCTTGCTTACGATTTTGAAACGGCAGCGGATCAACTGGTTGCGGTTGGGGATTGGGAGCGGGGTTCGGTGTCCAATTTGTTGCAGGTCGCACATTCCGGCAACAGCTTGTGGGGTACACGGGTCTCGTCGTCTTATCCTGCGATAACGTCTCTCTCGACACTGAGTTTGCCGACATTGTCGCTACAGAACTTGCCTGACGTATTTCTCGTCTTCTGGCATTGGCATGATCTGGAGCATGAAGGTCCGGTAATTCCTGGGAATAACAATTTTGCTGCGAGTTTATGGGACGGCGGTAATATCAAGATGTCCGTGGACGGAGGTCCGTTTACCGTGGTCGAGCCGGAGGGCGGATATTCAGGAACGCTGGAATCAGGCGCCGCCAACCCGCTTGCAGGTGAACGCGTATTTGGTGGATATAGCTACGGGTGGCGAAAGGAGATCGTCCGCATTCCTGGAGGCGGTGAGGTTCGTGTCCGGTTTGATTTTGGGACAGACAATGGCAACAGCGAAGAATCACTGGCCTTTGCTGGATGGTTTATTGACGATTTAGCCATTGTCACAGCAATTGATGTCGATGGGGATGCTCCCGAGGTCTCG
>CBDTVC010000275.1:0-4919 GCA_965363925.1 uncultured bacterium
ATCTGCGTGCCCGTCAGATTGGGCGACAAGTTTCAGCGTCGCACGATCAACAACAGGCATCGGAAACGGTCCGTCCATCACCAGTCTCGTGTCAACAGGAACGGCAACTTCGATGGAACGCGAGTAACTCGAAGCACCCGACACGTCGACCTGCCTCAATCGAAATCGCGTTTTGCCAGGAAACAGATCCGCAACTTCATAGGAGTACTGCGCACCTGTTACTCTGCCAGCAGCTTCCACAAAATCTAATTCTACAAATCCGGCGTCTCCTTCCCGTTCGACGTAGAAGCCTTGATTGCCACTCTCACTTAAGGTCGACCACTCCAGCATTACGGCTGAGCCGTCGAGTCGTGCTGAAAACTGCTCAAGCTCAACAGGCAGCGCTGTACAAGTATCCGACGACGCTTGGGATTGAATCAGGTCGAGTGTTTCAAAATCAGTACCGACAACGTCTTTCGCGACATTGCAATTCACTCCCATCCATTCAGTCAAAAGCGTACCATAGACGGAACGAAAATCCGTCGTGTGTTTCATGTTGCCGCGGAAGTCGAGATCCGTGAGACTCGGCATAGATCCGTGAAAACCGGGGTTGATACTTGTTGGTGCACCAAAAAGAATGGTCGGGGACGCCGTGCCGTGATCTGTTCCGAAGGAGCCATTCTGCTCGACACGTCGTCCAAACTCTGAGAAGGAGCACGCCACAACTTTGTCAGCTACACCGCCTAACTCGAGGTCGGCGTAAAAGGTTGAGACAGCCTGTGACAACCATGTCAGCAGGTTAACCATCCGAATATCTTGTCCTGTGTGCGTGTCAAAACTTGAGAGTTGTACAGAGTAGAAGCGCGTGTTTAATCCGCCCTTGATCATGCGAGCCACGATCGCGAGCTGATCAGCAAGAATATTCGAAATTGGATACGTCACCTCATTCTGGGCAGCATTTGCAGCGTCAGAAATCACACCCGAATAGCGGAAAGAAGAGTTTGCAATTCCTCGAACGAATGCCAGCTCCTCTCCGTACGCGCCTTCAGGTAACTCCGAGTTGTCATACAACGAACCGCTTGAGGCAATCCGATAGAACGTTTCCGGGTCACGGAGCGAGACGCCCATCTGACCGCCGTCCCCAGAGAATACTCGTGACGGTACCGGATTAATCTCAATAGCAAGAGGATGTGCTGGCGGATTGGTAAAGAAGTCCGGGTACGTGTCGTCAAAGTATCGTCCAAGCCACCCGGTCGGCAGCGAAGCATCCGGCCGACTGGACATCAAGATGTCAGTGCTCCGAAAATGCGAGAGGCTGTGGTCCGGATAACCTACACCGTGAACAACACCCATCTTGTTGCTCTGCCACAGAGGATGAATTGGTTGAAGCGACGGGTGCATCGAAAACTGTGAATCCATCGACAGCGCATTCGACTGCGAAATAGAAATCGCTGGTCGTTTGTTGTAATACTCTGAGTCCTGGACAGGAATAATGACATTCAGTCCGTCGACGCCACCCTTAAGCTGGATAAGGACAAGAACACGATCGGCTGAAAAAGCCTGAGGAGACATGCCAGGCACAAATCCCATCGCCCGGACCGGCGTAGTGCCGATAGTGCACACCGATGCACCAGCGAGGCCAAGAGTCGAGAGGAAGTCGCGACGGTTCCAGCGGGCGTGGTCTTCCGTATGCGCTTCTCCATGCTCCAGCGCAGCTCCGAAGTGTGGCCCGGCAGGTGTGTGATTGTGATCGTGGTTGCACATACAGCGTTGGCTCAGCGTCAGGTAAGTTGGTACTCAGGCAGGATGAAAACAGACAGCGAATAGGACCTCATCTGGTCGGGTGCCTCCGGCCGGTTAAGATTCCAATAACCTCCGTCGAACTCTTCGTCGGGAATCGACAGCTTGAAAGCAGCAAGGAGTGACTCCGCGGTATCGTTGTCAACCGCGCGCGGAAACAGGTAGGAATTGGCAGCCGAAACGGTTTCTGCAGCGGACGTGTGATCGGGAGACACCTCCTTGGCCCACGGAACAAGGTTTTGGTCTGGAACATCACCATAGAATGGTCCGGATAACAAGTAGGTGGCAACTTCCCAGCGCTTTGTCAGCAACGAAGTCGAAAGCCATGCCCGATCTGCCGGCCAGCCCGAAACATCGGGAGGGTTGAACAAATCCATGGTAAGGTCACGTGCGGCTTCGTAGACACGTCGATACGTGCCCTCGAGTCCGTTTTCAACAATTTGAAAACCTGTCTCCCGCAGCATACCAACGAGATATTCAATCGGGTTCTTGATCCGTCCGCCCCAAGCCTTTTCCTGCAGGAAGTGCCGACTGATAAGTAGCTGTTCAATTACCGGGCGAAGCTCCCAGTTGGAGGCGATGATAGTATCCGCCATTGCCGAGACAACAGCGCTATTGGGCACTTCGTACAAGTAGTACCGATAGATCTTATCGCAAATTCTCAGGGCGATTTCTCGTTCGCGCTCCTCGAAAATGACATCTATAACGTCGTTGTAATCGAAGTATCCGGTACGACCCAGGAACGTCTTCTGACCCGAGTCAAAAAGGAACCCATCGAAAATGGTCTCGATAGTGTCAAAATTAACCTGGTACCCCGTTAACGCGCGCGCAATCTCGATGACATCCTGCTCGGTATAATTCGGATCACCGTTTTGGTCGAGGCGCCCCATGGTGAACAACTCGCACAGTTCCCGAGCATAGTTTTCATTCGGGCTTGATGCCGTGTTCAGATTGCTGTCGAGGTAGCGTACCATGGCCGGCGTCAAGCCGATCAGACGAACAAAGTCTTTGTAGTTTCCGAGGCATTGTTCGCGCACGAGTTTGAGGTATCGATACGTGTAGGCTGGCTGACCGTAGACGCGAAACTCAGTTGTAAAGTGCGTGTGCCAGAACAGCGCTAACTTCTCACGGACACCATTACCATTGACCATTTCGTTCAGCCAATCGTAGCGGTACTCACGGATTCGGATGTCCTTTACCTCTCCTTCTCCACCGTATGTATTGCGCCATTGCGGCGGTGTCGGGTGTGCAGCATTTTCAGCGTCATCCAGTAGTCCGTTCACCAGCGAACCTGCCGTCGCACCGACTGAGATTGCCTGGTCGATTTCAGATTTGGTGGCTCCGAAACCCAATCGGCGCAACAGGTGCGAAAGTTGATCTCGCGATAGTCCGCCCAGTTGTGGGTCCAGGCCGACGAAAGGCAGTTCTACGCGATCTGCCATTACCGTATCCAAAACTCCGCCCATTGTTGAGCCTGCCTCGATCGTCGGTGCCTGCATGCGCGGCGATCGAGTTTGGGAGTGAGGCTGTTGTAGTGTTTTTTCGAGCATTCTGCTATGGTTAAGCGGCGCGAATTTGGTTATGCGGTGCAATGGCCGACGTATTTCAAGATGTGTCAGTACCAGTCCAACCCAACAGGATCAAACACCAGAACGACGGGGAACCTCGAATAGCCGCTCAGATCTGACTCCAGTATTTCGAATCCATCCAGACGAGTTCACTCCCTTGAATGCACATCGCTCATTTCATGGTTGACGATTCAGACCTACGTGCTCAGGATTCTTACCAAAATCTACAGGTACCGTTGACGCCGGCACGGAGACGGTAGATGGCGTAATATAGGCGAGTTGAGTCCAATACAGTTACCCTCGCGTCATGCTTATTCACTGTAATTACACAACTTAGATCACAGTAACTTCACAATGAGCACATACTCGCGAGATACGCCGTTTTTGGGCGATCGAAAAATCTGTGAACGCAGGTAGTTCACAGAATCTTTCCCGGATACGGCTGCTTGTAACGCACTCTGCGGCAAACTATTGTCAGGCCGTCGTTCCGGATTGAGACGTGGATGCTGACGCTCCTACCTGATGGATCTTTCGGTTCGTCAATTAAGGTGAGTCACAAGCGTTGTCCTGAAGAATACAGGCTGTCCAGGCACGTTCGATTTAACCGTCAGTAGGTACGTGCCGGAAACCAGGCCCGTGACTTGAACGCGTGCCTTTCCATCCGAATCAAACTGCAGGCGCTCGGTGTTGACAACACGGCCAAGCAGATCCCGCCAAGTGGCGATAGCCGGACTTGATAACCCACCGTCTCCAACTTCGAGCACGATCATGTTTCTGGACGGATTCGGGTAGACGAACAGGTCAGGAGACTCAAACGGTTTTCCAAATTCGTTCCGGATGTCAGACGGAATCTGCGAACAGGCCGTGGATCCAAGAGCAACGTACTCCAAGCCAATAAGCACATGTGCCATGAACAACGAATCTGAGTAAAGAGCATCGCTATGCCCGAGGCCCGTATAGAAGGACCTACCAAGCCCAAGCGAATGACACCACGCAATGGGGTGATCCGGTCCCATCGCTCCTCCCACATAGGTGTTCTCGTCAAGCCGAAGGAGAACGGTCACGCTATCTCGGGGGTTCATTTCAAAGTTATACCACTCGTCTTCCACGCTCCAGACCAATGGAAGATCAGCGACAAACGGGTGCCGTTCGTTATCCGCTATGACGTCGGCCTGCTGAACGTCGGGATGATCCAGGAAGTAGGCACCCAACAGATCGCCAAACCACGGCCATCCTTTATTCGTATCAGCTGCAGCATGAATACCAAGGAAACCGCCACCGCCGAGAATGTATTCGCTGAAAGAATCCTGGCGTTCGATTGGGATAATCGATCCGCTCGTGTTTAGAAATACAATCGCGTCGAAAGAGGCCAACGTACCCCGATTGAAGATTGCTTCGTTCTCGGAAAAGACGACTTCAAAGTCAAAATCTTTCGCCAGCTTATTGAACATGGCGCGGCCGGCATCAATAGATGCGTGACGGGCGCCGAGTGTCTGAGTAAAAACAAGAACCCGGAAACGCGGAGTCTCTACGGCAACCTGGACCTTAAACCGAGCGCCTCCCCCGACAACT
>CBDTVC010000276.1:0-4899 GCA_965363925.1 uncultured bacterium
CGAGGACGTTCGCTCGATCCATAATGTTGGCTCGATTTTCCGAACTGCTGAAGCAGCAGGCATAGAGAGATTGTACCTCACAGGGATAACCGGGACGCCAGAAAACCGGATGCTACGCAAGTCCGCGCTCGGAGCAGAAGAAGTTGTCCCGTGGCAACATGCACTCCAGATTGAAGACGTTATCGGTGACCTTAAATCATCAGGATATACAGTTGCTGCCCTTGAACTTACCGATACTCCAGGCGTAATTAGTGAGCTTACGAACTCCGCGTTTCCTCTTGCGTTAATCGTCGGCAACGAAGTCTCCGGGGTATCCGATCCGACCTTGAAACTGTGTGACCTCTCGCTTGAAATTCGCCAGTATGGATCTAAACATTCACTAAACGTTGCTGTCGCTTTCGGGATTGCCACCTTTCGACTAGTTGAGCATTTCCGACAAATCGCGTAATCGCACTAGTTTTCTCGCCCGTAAACTTCCAGTGAATTCACCGTCCGAGCTTTTTTCTTCGTTTCCGGCGCCCTCACACGACGAGTGGATGGAGTCGGCTGGTGACGATTTTCAGGAGATGCTGGAAGATGGGCTGCAGATGCCAGCATTAGTGAGTCGTTCTGCGGCAGAGGGCACGAGTCCGGGCAATCAGGCTCCTTCCACCCTTTTGCGTCGCGACCTCCTACTGTCGCGCGATGGCGCCTACTCCGCTACAAAGGCGGTTCGCGTCGACCTCGCGAACGTTCCTTCCTCAAGCGTTGCGAAGCACGCCGGGTTTGCTCAAATCGGATTTCCAGGCGCAAAGGATAGAGATGCCAAACTTCTTTCAGACCTGGCCACGCAAGCCGGCATTCACCTGAGCAGTATTCCCGGTGAGACGCGACCGTTTTTGACCGCACTCGAACTCGCGTCAGAGAATCGGACTGGTACGTACACGTCCAGCACTCCGACCATTCTACAAGAAAGCATCAATCAACTTGTCGAAGCTGCCGGCAAGAATCCAGAGCTGTCATCAAGTTCTTTTCGGTTGCTTGGTATCTCACTCGGTTCACAAGCTGGCGGCGTTGACAGCGCCGTGGCGAGGGCTGCCTTAGCCTGTAGCATTGTGAAATACGTAACCGCTCATTTGTCCGCTCGCGGACTCAGAAGCGAGATCGCCGCCAGACAGCTGCACTTTTCCGTTCCGCTCACAAATTCATTCTGGCTTGAAATTGGTTTTTTGAGGGCCCTGCGTGTGCTACTTGCGTCCACCCAACGACAGTTCAATGTAGTGACCTCCCCAAGCCCGTTGATAACTGCCGTTGTCAATCCGAGCGTAGTTTCCGAAGCCGATACGATCAAACCCGGATACGAACTGATCCGGTATAGTGCGATCGCCACGGCAGCTTTGCTGGGGGGAGCGGACATGGTTTCAGCACCTCATCTAGTCGTTTTACCGCATGAGAATCACGGCAAGAATGACACTGAGAAGCATGACGCCAATCAGCGCTTGTTGGCATCAACTCAGTTAGCTCTAATCCACGAATCGGGCCTCAACACTGCGCCCGACGCCGCCGCCGGCTCATATTATGCTGAAGCCGTTTCCCGGAAGATCGCCACGATGGCGTGGGATCGGTTCGTTGCCAGCGGAGATCAATTTGAATCGCGCATGCCGACACATGCAGACTTCAGTTAACTCGGAATTGCAATAATGAAGTATCCGTTTCTCGAAGACCACGGAGATACAGTCACGTCGCGCACTCGAAACGTCGTCTCTGGCGAACGAGTAGAACCGCCCACATCTGCGAACTACGATTTCGCGGCAGGTCTTCCTCCCTTCCTCCGGGGGCCCTATGCGAGCATGTACAATCGTTCTCCATGGACGATTCGGCAGTACGCAGGATTCTCCACTGCAGAGAAGTCAAACGCATTCTATCGTCGAAACCTTGCGGCTGGGCAGAAGGGACTATCAGTTGCATTTGACTTGCCGACCCATCGGGGATACGACTCGGATCACGATCGCGTTCGCGGCGATGTAGGCAAGGCAGGCGTAGCAATCGACAGCGTCGACGATATGAAGACCTTGTTCGACGCGATTCCGCTGGACAAAATGTCGGTCTCAATGACCATGAATGGTGCCGTCCTTCCCATCATGGCATTTTACGTCGTTGCTGCTGAAGAAGCTGGAGTATCACCAAGCAAGCTAGCCGGAACGATTCAAAATGATATCCTGAAAGAATTCCTGGTTCGGAACACCTACATCTATCCGCCCGAACCATCAATGCGGATCGTCGGGGACATATTTGGCTTCACCTCGCGTGAAATGCCCCGTTTCAACGCCATATCGGTGAGCGGGTACCACATGCAGGAAGCGGGCGCTTCAGCCGGCCAGGAACTGGGCTATACGCTTGCCGATGGACTGGAGTATTTACGAACAGGGTTGAAGTCGGGACTACAAATCGACGCTTTTGCACCTCGCATTTCTTTCTTCTTTGGAATCGGAATGCACTTCGTTGACGAAGTTGCAAAACTACGGGCTGCACGCTTGTTATGGGCCGAGATGGTCAATCCGTTTGGACCGTCGAATCCAAAATCACTCACCCTTCGCACACATTGCCAGACGTCCGGGTGGAGTTTGACCGAACAGGATCCATACGTAAACGTGGCACGGACGTTTATTGAGGCCCTTGCTGCCGTTTCGGGACACACGCAGTCACTTCATACAAACGCACTTGATGAAGCCATCGCCTTGCCGACAGACTATTCTGCGGCCATTGCCCGCGAGACTCAATTGTACCTTCAGAATGAAATGGGACTACGGCACCCGATCGATCCTTGGGGCGGATCACGCTTGGTAGAGAAACGAACGCTTGAGCTGGCAGACGAAGCTCGAGAAGTAATTAAGGAAGTGGAAAAATTCGGGGGAATGACGGCGGCCATCAATGCAGGAATTCCAACCATGCGGATAGCCGAAACTGCCGCCCTTCGTCAGGCTGCGATAGACACTGGAAAAGAAATTATTGTTGGTGTTAATCGTTTCCAGAGCAACGACGAGCAATCAATGGATATCCTCGAGGTGGACAATCGTGCCGTACTTGACAGCCAGCTCTCGAAACTAGCAACGGTGAAAGCAAACAGGAACCAGGACGACGTCACAGCTTGTCTGAACAAACTGGAGCAAGCGGCACGTACAGGCAACGATAATCTCCTTTCCGTTTCGATAGAGGCCGCGAGAGCAAGGGCCACGCTGGGAGAAATTTCGTATGCTCTCGAGAAGGTTTTCACCCGTCACGAAGCGAAAACTCAAACCATCACCGGCGTGTATATCAGTCAGGCCAAAGGCGACCCCGACTTCGAAAAGGCGCGGGAACAGGTCCGGCTTTTTTCCGAGGCAAACGGCCGGCCTCCACGAATCTTAATAGCAAAGCTTGGACAAGACGGGCACGACCGCGGCGCAAAGGTTATCGCGTCGTCCTTTGCCGATTTGGGGTTTGACGTCGACGTCGGCCCACTTTTCCAAACGCCCACCGAGGCAGCGATGCAAGCGGCCGACAATGATGTGCACATCATTGGGATATCGACCTTAGCGGGCGCGCACAAAACAGTTGTCCCCGAAACCGTCGATGCCCTGCAGAAACTTGGGCGCTCCGACATTCGTGTTGCGGTCGGCGGTGTAATTCCGCAGAAAGACTATCCCGAACTAATGAGTGCAGGGGCTATCGCAGTCTTCGGACCCGGTACGGTTATCGCCCGCGCAGCCCTTGAACTCATTTCGACTTTATCCACCTGAGCCGTCAAACAGGTTCCTACTATTATGTCGGCTGAGCCGCTTACCACCACATATTACGTTGACGGCATCAGGCGTGGCGACCGTGTTGTCCTCAGTCGTGCTATCACGGTAGTAGAAAGCAATCGCGCCGAAGATCGGGAATTGGGATCCGCAATTCTTTCGGAACTCTCATCCGACAATCCGCAATCCTTACGCGTTGCGATTACAGGCGTCCCAGGTTCGGGCAAAAGCACGCTGATTGAAGAACTCGGCAAGCAGTATGTGTCGCGCGGACACTCGGTCGCCGTGCTGGCAATCGACCCAACCTCGCACGTCTCCGGTGGAAGCATTATGGGTGACAAGACGCGGATGCCCAAGCTGTCCGTTTCTGAGAAAGCGTATGTACGCCCCTCGCCTACCCGTGGAACGCTGGGTGGTTTGGCCGCCACAACCAGCGAAACAATACAACTCTGTGAAGCTGCCGGTTTTGACATTGTCTTCATCGAGACCGTTGGCGTCGGTCAAACCGAAATCGATGCGTACGATATCGCCGACCTTGTCGTGCTGATACTTATCGCTGGTGCAGGCGACGAGTTGCAGGGAGTAAAACGGGGTATTTTGGAGATTGCGGATATAGTCGTGATCAACAAGGCTGATGGCTCGAATCATACAGCAGCACTTGCTGCGCGAACGGCTTTGAGGAGTGTCATCAATCTAATGCCGACCGTTCGCCCAGATTGGAATCGCTCGGTACTGGCGTGTTCAGCAACCGAGGGCGGCGGACTCTCTGAACTGGCGCGTATTATGGATCGGTTTGCCAGCCAGATGCGATCCTCAAATTATCTGATCACGAATCGATCTGAGCAACAGGCTCGGCGATTTGACAAACTGGTTTCCGAAGCGATTCGGGCGGCGGTTGGCAGCGATCCAGGCATAAGTAAAGCAGTTCGCGAAGCGGGCGATGCCGTTCATGTTGGGGCGTTGACTCCGCGGCAGGCTGCAAGTCAGGTAGCTGAACAAGTACTCCGAATTTTATCGACACGCAATTGAACAGACTTCATCAAACCGCGGAGTACAAACGACTTGACGATTCGCGCGACCGACGCGCTGATTGGAAAAACTGGGGTCCTTACGTGAGCGAACGTGCCTGGGGAACCGTGAT
>CBDTVC010000277.1:0-4877 GCA_965363925.1 uncultured bacterium
GCCGGTTCACGAAGGAACACTTGGGCATCCTGTGATCTTCCCAAAAGAATTCCGGTACCGCCTCGAACAGATCGAAGCTCATCACACGGTTCAGGACCTTGTAACAGAGCATTCGTCGATCGTCACCCAGATACCGGTAAATGATCCGGGTGTGGTTGCTGACATCGACAGTCCAGCCGACTATCGCAGGGCGATTCTGGCAACGTGAGCCCCGCCATGCGCGGTCACTGACGAGGTTGTTGTCCCGCCAATTGTGCGGCCGCTTTAGCCAGATTTGACTTTGCAGCAATAGATGTCGAGTCCATTCTGATGATGAACTGGAACTGCTGGGCAGCCGCTTCGGCCTGATTACTATTCAGCAACAGTAGGCCAATGTTGTTGCGGATGTTCAGATTATTTGGCGCAAGTACCAGCGCCGCACTTAGAGTCCTGGCCGCATCCATAGTCCGTCCGAGGTTTCGATATCGGTCAGCCAGTTCAAGTCGTTCGCGCAGAGATTCAGGACTAAGTGAAATCCTCTCCTGCAGTCGAAAGATGTCGGCGTCGGTCGCTTCGATTTCTGAAAAGCGCGTTCGGGCCTCTTCAGCTTCTGCATTTCGACCTTCTGCAGCCAACGCCTGGGCCAACGCGAAGAACACTTCCTTGTCCCACGGTCGCTCCGGCAAAATCAATTCCAGCGAATCGACTGCCGCACCGGTTTTACCTGCGCGAATGAGTTGCATGGCGAACTCCTTGGCACATTCCGAATCGTAACTTGTCGCGCCACAAGGAGCAAGGATATGTTCGATCGCGTCCGCATCGCCCTTCTTTTCCAACACGTTTGCCAACGCGAGCCGAGAGGCAACGTGTTGCGAATCCATTTCCAAGGCCCTTTGTAGCGCAACTTCAGCGCTGTCTGTCTCACCCAGTTCAAACCAGGCATTCCCAACACCCTGTAATGCACCGGGTACGGGCTGCAAACGGACCGCCTGCTGGAACGCCGACAAAGCATCGCGATACGAATGGGTCAGCGCGTACACTCGGCCAAGGTTGTGCCATGCGCCTGGAAATTCAGGATCGATATCGCGGGAGCGCTTGTACGCTTCGATGGCCTCAGATCGAAATCCTGTCTCTTCAAATTGGACGCCGCGAAGGAACTCGACTGCTGCATCCCGCGGCAATCGAGCTGACAGCGAATCCAACAAGACAGCTGCACCAGCATACTCACCCGCGCTTTGCGCCGTTGCGATTGCCGTCATGATTTTTTGGGAGAGAGGATCAATGCTGGTACGCGTGGGGCGCTCAGGCGCCGGCCTTGTACAACCGGATAATCCGGAGACGGTAATAGCGACGCCGAACATCAAACACAGCGACAATAAAGACACTCTCAATCTGCTTCCCCGCAATTTCGTTTGTACTCGACAACCCTGATAAGCAGGCAGACATGCGACCTGCAAAAATGGCATACAGCTGACGCTACTCCTTCGTGATTTCAAGCCAAGGCTTGCTTTCAAATCCGGAAACCACCTGCATCGTTCCGTCGGGCCAACGTACACGCAACGAATCAACGTACTCCGTTGCCAAACCAAAATGTGCTGCCGGCTCAGACGTCGACAGATAGCTGGCGCCGGACTTGATTGAACGAACGAGCCGTCTTCCTCCAGCGTACAATTCAATCTGCGCGTCAATTACTGGTGACGCCCCAGAAGAAAGATCTACCCGCGCATCTGTTTTACGTCGCAACCCAACAACGAGACCCACGCCGCCCTGTTCGACCGCAAGGCTCTTCCACAGTTGCAAGCCACCGTTGTTTTCGACAAACACAACTTCTACGTCACCGTCGCGATCAAGATCGGCGTAGGCCAATCCGCGACCCACCATTGGGGCCGAGAGGTCTGAGTCGGCTTCCACGACGTCTTTAAACACGACCCCACGACTGCCATCCGACGTTTGGTTTACAAAAACATGCGGAGGCTGGGCATACGTAACGTTATCACGGATGCGGCCGATCTCTGGCTGGATGTGACCATTTGCGGCAACTACGTCCAACCATCCATCCAGATTCACATCTACGAGCGCGAGGCCGAACGTCAAACTCTTCAGACTCGGCAAGCCGATTCGCGTTGCGGCAGACCGATCCACGAACACATCCTCTCCGATCCGCTGATACACGCCGATCATTTCCTCCGTGAAGTTGCCGACGATAAGGGAGGCATCACCGGAGTCGTCAAGATCGCCCGCATCAATACCCATCCCCGCTCGTGACTGCCCCCTTTCGTCATACGCGATACCGGCCTGCAGACCACGCTCCTCATACCCTCCGTTAGAACCAACAATAAAGAGCTGATCGGGCTCGGTATCGTTTGAGACATAAACCTCTGGCCGCCAATCTCCGACCACGTTTGCGGCAAGAATGCCCAGCGTTTTTCCTCGACCGGCATCAAAACCAAACTCCGACGCCGCCTCAACAAATCGCCCTGAATCGTTTCGATAAAAGGACAATGGCTGACCAGTGTAGATAGTCGGCGTGCAGTACGTTTTGTCCGTGCCATCATTCGAACACCATAGATCCCCTTCTGGCGACCAGTCGACGTAGTGACCTATCAATAGGTCGACATCGCCATCAGCATCCGCATCAAAGAAAGAAGCTGACGTTGACCACCCTTCGTCGCCCGACAAACCGCTCGCGTCGGTTACGTTTTCGAATTGACCGCCTATGTTCCGAAAGAGGTGAACGCCGTTAATCGACGTTAGGAGAAAGTCTTCCCATCCGTCATTGTCATAGTCAGCACTGACGAGCCCCATCGAATATGCAGCCGAGGTGGTAAGGCCCGCCTCGTCGGTCACGTCCGTGAACCGCAGATCGCCTTCGTTGCGGAAAAGCCAAACAGAACGCCAGCCAGTACCCGACCACTCCCCGCCGCCGGTAACAAGAATGTCCGGAAGATTGTCTGCGTTGTAATCAATAATGCCGACACCAGGTCCCATGCTTTCCGGGAACCAGAAGTCGCCGGTTGCGCCAGTCTGGTGTTGGTACGAAACCAAGCCAGAAGCCTCCGTAACTCGTCCAAATAGCGCTTCGGCAGATTGCGTACGAGATGTGGACTTCGATTCGTCAGACTGGCCCGAGCCGCAAGCACTAAAGGCAAACGCTGACAGCAACGAAAATGCAATTACGAACGAACAACGCCATTCAGCGGGCAAATTTCCAACGGCAAATAATCGTGACATACAGCTATATCTCATTTTTATCGAAAACGGATCGAGTAAAGATCAGCATCCTCCATCCAGAAGCGAATCCGAATCGGTTGGCCAGAAAGTTCGCTGACATCCGTGTTGCCACCCCAGGAAACTGG
This sequence comes from uncultured bacterium, assembly GCA_965363925.1. GTDB lineage: Bacteria > Bacteroidota > Rhodothermia > Rhodothermales > JABDKH01 > JAGQWL01. The sequence continues at coordinate 3,336 of CBDTVC010000277.1, forward strand.
CACTTCAATCGCATTAGCGAACATTGAATCCGCTTCAGCGGCACTAAATCCAGGAATCGGGGTGCCGTTCGCGTCCAACAGTTCAGCCAGCACCAGGCCGCTTGCACTCGTCGATACGTTGGCGATCAGTTCTGATCCATCAAATACCAATGGCTTTGTTTCCATAGAACCACCTAGGTAACCCGCATGAATCGAAACGAAGCCATCTATACGGGACACATATCTTCGGCCGCGCACGTACATGGACATCTCGGTGTCGCTTGTTGGAATGACACCAACTGCCGCATAGTTTGCGCGATTGGCCCAATGTAACGAATCGGCACCCGGTGGGATATATGCTTCCATAAATGTGCGGTCAAACGTATTGGTACCGCGTGAGGTCAAGAGCAAAATATCCGTGGCCGCACCTCGATCAGGCTGGAAACGAGTCGCGAGCCCAATGTAAATATGTGGCGCCCGAAAATAAGGATGCGTCCCGCTTGTGTACAGGTGTTCATTTTTCGCGTTTACGTTGATCGAGACCGGTTCGCTCCAATTGACAAAATCCGCAGATGTTGTTTTGCTGATCGTCCGTAGACCCGTATATCCTTCCCCAGACCACGTGCGGAAGTAGCAGACATAGCGCTGCTCGACGTCAGACCAGAACGAAACGTTCTGAGAATCAAAAAGGCCATCGGAAAACACTGCGCTGTCCTTCAGTTTCATCCATCTGGTTCCGTCTGCCGACACAAACGCAAAGAGTCCGCTCTTCTCTGTGCCGGCCAGCGCTTTGTAACGCTCGGCTGCAGGAACGCCAGGGCGTGAATCAATAAATGGTGAAAAGTTGTGACTGAACGGCGGATCGTGGGCAAGTACGATGTTGTTGTCAGTTGTGCCATCCACCTCAAAAAGCCGTAGTGCTGGACTTGACCAGTTGATGCCGTCCCTGCTTTCAAAATACTCCGTGTGTTCACCAGCGTTACCGTCACTCCCAGACACCCCGCCGCGGTTGTACATTCGGAAGAGCGCATCGCCGCCACTAGCATCCGTGTCGTACAGAATAGTTGCGTAGTGCCCGCGTGATGGTGGATTTGCAGATTCCCTCAACTCAGGTCGATGCATCCGCAACTCCAGCCCATCCATTTCTTCAATCAAGTAGTCGTCGACAAACAACTCCAATCGCCCGCCTATGTCCACGGGTGGTTGTTCAAGAGAATCAGGGGTAGATGGTCCGCATCCAATCAGGCCGACTAACAACAGGCCTCCAATTAGCATAACCGGCCGTTGCGGGGTACATCTCCATCGTTCTGTCACCGCGGCTGCGCTAGCTTCATTATCGAAATTTGGGTTCATCGTTGAACGTACGCCTGAGATTTGTCTTGGCGCATTTTCGAGCGCTAAGTCAGTGAGATTTTCATCACGAGATTTTGCGGATAGGAAGACCACCCCATCCGTTCCTACTTTGCAATATAATGCGCGGAGATCCTTACTGTGCCGCACCGGTAATCGTCGTAAATTGTGTACGTAAATAGACCCGGTTGAATGAGCGAATTAATCATGGTT
>CBDTVC010000278.1:0-4875 GCA_965363925.1 uncultured bacterium
TGAAATTCTTGGCGCTCCGGCTCCCCAAATATTCCATTCCAACGGTCCTCGAGTTCGTAAACGAATTCCCTCGAACAACCAGCGGTAAGATTGACCGGCGGCAGCTACATGAAATCTATCTAAGCGAAAGGTAATGGCTCGGAACATCGCTTTCCGATAAGTAGCTTCTATACGAAGCGCTCGCGACACTCTCACCACTGTTGTTGGACTATAGACAAGCGTGCCTGTGGTTTCCCAAGATCTGATACTGGAGTTCACCAAGATGAACGGTGCCGGAAACGATTTTGTCGTCATCGACAATCGTTTCTTTGCGTTTTCGCCGGACGAACTGTCACGGTTGGCTCAGCGACTTTGTCCCCGGAACACTTCCGTCGGCGCTGACGGACTGCTCGCCCTCGAAACTCGCAACATCGAGGAGGGTATCGATTTTCGAATGAGGTACTATAACGCCGACGGATCGTGCGGAAGTATGTGTGGAAACGGCGCGAGATGTTTGGTGCGATTTGCGGTGGATGCAGGCGTTGTCAAGCAGTCAACATGCAAATTCCTGACGGACGCAGGCGCATACACTGCGGATATCCTCTCAAATGGTGACATTCGATTATTTCTACCGGAGCCAACACGGCTTCGACGCACATCAGTAAGAGTCCCGGATAGTGGGGAAGAGCCTGCGACATTTGTGTGGACGGGCACCGAGCATGTGGTATGCTACGTCGCCGATCTTGATTCTTTTCCCGTTAACACGCACGGCCCGGCACTTAGGCGGAAACCCGAATTTGGAGTTAACGGAGCGAATGTAAACTTCGTACGTGTCTTGGATCCACTGGGAACGATTTCAGTTCGAACGTTTGAAAAAGGTGTTGAGGCAGAAACTCTTGCCTGCGGAACGGGCGCAGTCGCCAGTGCGGTTGTCAGTTTTCTCGATGGTAGAACCACATCAACCAAAACGACCGTCAACATGCGCGGCGGCAAATTGACGGTCGGTTTTGAAACTGCGGATGGGCAAATCCGAAACGTTTACCTCGAAGGTCCCGCGACTACGGTATTTCGAGGCTCGTGCCCGATCGATCTGAAGGCGACCTAGAACTGAGACAATCGGCGTCGATTGTCAACGATGTCGGCTTGCTCACGGATGTCCTGAATCCATTGGCCGCGCAACGCACTCTGGCGCTGCTGGACCAGTTGCTCACGGATACTCTCTTTTTCGGTGTCAGACAACGGAGCAAGCGTGCTTAGCCCAGTTTGTTTGAGTACAAACGAAGAAGCACCACCATCGATGACACGCGAGACCTGAGCAGTCGAAAGGCCCAAGGCTGTCCCAACCAGTCCGGGTTCGCGTCCCAAACCAGGGACGACCGGATTGTTGACAGCGATGTCGTTTGCCGACTGAACTGCGCCGCCTACAGCCGCTGCGATTGAAGCAAGGTCAGCGTTTGCCGTGCGGGCATCCGCAAGACGTTTGTTTTGGTACGCCTTGCGTTTCTCGGTCTTCACCCGTGGCTCAAGCTCGGCCTTGACTGCACTAAACGGTCGAACGCCGGCAGGTGTGATCGAAGTGACGGTCGCAACGAGGTATTGCTCATTTAATTCGATGATTTCACTTATGTCGCCGATCTTGGCTGAAGCCAAGAAATCGAGCAACTTCCGACTGTTGCCAAGCTGCGGAATGTTCTCCTGGTCTTCTTCAAGCTGTACAGTTTGGACGGCATACTCGCGTCTTTCTGCTTCGGCCCGGAAACCATCGTCTTTCGAAAATTCCGCAAGGTCTTCCAGATCATCTTCAATTTTGGTCAGCGTACTGACGAGCGTACGAACTGGGAGTGCGTAATCCGCAAACTTCACAGCTTGACTGGCCTTTCCTTCGACCTTGATAATGTGATAACCGAATCGGGTTTCAACTGGGTTGGTGACGCGTCCAACTCGCGTGGCAAATGCGGCTTTTTCAAAAGGCTCGACCATCGCTCCTGGGCCGAACCATCCAAGCGAACCGCCCTGGAGAGCCGATTGGCGGTCGTCGGAAAATTCACTGGCGAGGGCGGCAAAGTCTTCGCCGGCAAGTATTCGTCGTCGCAACGATTGCGCCTCTGCCAATGCACTTTTCCGTTCGTCATCGTTGCCTTCTGCGGCACGAATCAAAATGTGGCGCCCCTTAACAGATTCTTCGTCAGACGGTTCGATTCCGATAATTTTGACGAGGTGCATCACATTGTCGTAGGCAATTGGGCCGACGACTCGCCCAACCGTTAGGTCGTCGAAAAGCACATCCGATAGTTCATTCGGCAGTTCGTCACGCCGGAACGCGACGTCCGCATAAGGGCGACTTGAATAGTTGCGGACGAGAAAGAGAGAGTCATCTGTGGCTGCCTCAAACGATGCCTTCTTCGCCATGACGTCGTCATAGACGTCGGCGGTGTCGGCTGCGGTGGGCAACTTGGACTGTGTCACGTACTCAATTGCATAGAGACGCTTCTGCTCGAAGTCGTCTCTATTATCGTCGTAGAACGACTTCAGGTCACGGTCCGATACAACAATGGCGGAGTCAGGAACCGCCGAGTAACGGAGTGCAACGTATTCGACTGAGACTTTCTGGTTTCGTTTCTGATACTCAGCCTCGACCTCCGAATCGGTTACGCGGACGGTGGCGCCCAGCAGGCTTTCGAACTTCTGTCGCTGTCGTTCGGATCGGAGGAAGAGGGCGACATTGTTAGTCCACTCAGGATTGTTCTCGACGTAATTCGTGAGCAATTCCCGATCAAGTTGACCATCCGCACCTTTGAAAAAGTCCTGGATCGACGGGTGCGGATTGGCACCCCAGAAGAGTTCGCTGACCTCGTCTTTAGTGACGGTGAGCCCGAGCCTGTCCATTTCCTGTTGACGGAGTTGATCATCAATCAGGGCATCGAAGACCTGATTCTGAACAAACTCAACCGTCTGTGGCGGAACTTCCTCGTCACTTTGCTGCCGGAACGACTCCAGTTGATTGTCTACCTGCGCCTGATAGTCATTGATGCTGATAAAGGAGTCATTGACCTGCGCAATTGAGTTAGGTGGTTGGCCAATGGTCTCAAAGACATTTGTGTCTTGGAGCATGAAGAGAACGCCGAACGCGAAGATCAGAATCCACAGGATAACACCTGTGCTGTCCCGCATTTTTGCCATGAAACCCATCGAGAAAACCTTGCCAATTAAGTGGTTTGCAGATACGGCGTCAAGAAATATCGACGCCAAAACAGTCCGCAATATACGCACTCGAGTAGCGATTGTTTGGCAAATTCAGCTGCCTCGTGCCGGTTTTGAGCCAAAATGGCGCATTCATCCGGCGTCTACACCAACAATCCTGTCACGCCGCGAAGGATTTAGACCCGGCGACCCGTGCTCGGAGGGTCAAGAGGATCTTACCGAGGATCTGTGAGATCCGAGCCTCGGTGAGGCTGAGGAGACCTGCAATTTCACGAAGCGTCAGGTTCTCGTAGTAATAGAGTGCGAGTATTGTCTGTTCGCGTTCCGGAAGGTCTTTGATCAGGGTGCCGATGTAGCGATGGAGCGAGTTGCGGTCAACTCGTTCGAAAGCGACGAGCGTTTCTTCGTTTGGAATGGTTTCCAGAACCGTTTGCTCACCGTCGCTATCGGTAGGGGCATGTAGTGAAAGAGCAAATCGGCATTGCGCGTCGCGGAGCAGCGTGTGGTACTCGATCAGCGATATGTCGAGGTACTCGGCGACTTGCTCGTCGGATGGTTCTGCAGCGAGAGCTTGTCGAAGGGTATCGATTGCGCTTTGGGCTTCAGCGAGCCGGCGTCGTCGTTCACGCGGTAGTGCGTCGATTGATCGGAGGTAGTCGACCAATGCTCCCCGAATTCTCCCGTACGCGTACGAAACGAACGGCGTACCACGCTCGGGATCGTAACCATTGAGTGCTTGAAGCAATCCAAGCAACCCAACGTTTTCCAGATCTTCCCGAGCAGCGAGGGGGTGGTCAGGAATGTTAAGTCTACCAACTACCGAGCGGACGAGGGGCACCGCGGCCACTACAACTGCTTCACGGTTTCGCGGCGATGTGTCGTTTGCGTATGCGACGGCAAGGCCTTGCAGGTCTTGAGCCATAGGAACTACTTGTTTCCTTGGTTTAGAAAATCAGGCTGCCAGCGCACTATCCGAAGCAGAGTCGTCGTGTTCGCCCTCAGGCTTGACGTTGACAGATTCGTACGTTGGTGTGGGGCGCCTGTCCAGGGTCCCGAATAATCGATCGACAATCCAGTCTCCTACGAAGAGCGCAAGTAAAATCAGGCATCCAGTCAACAGACCGGTTTGAAGGGCAGAAGCAATCGTATTGCCAGCCAGAATCTGCCCGAAGCCAGTAACGCCCCCAAACAGTAGTCCGAATTGTATTGCCGTCGTTCGCATTGATCACCCATCCGATTTTTCTTGCACAGGGGTTCACCGTTCAACTTGTATGCCATCGCATAGTCGCCGCGCAAGATTCTTTATTGCTGAGGCATGGTACTATTCGGGTATCGACAATCGTAACGGGAATGTTGCTGAGGGGCATGCTCGATTTGATCCGTTTTAGGGTTGGTTTTGCGGCTTCACGAAAGGTTCACACCGGTGCGGGCTTTCTCGAAGCCCATTTTCCAGGATTTTTATTTTGTCTCGGTAGCAAGCAAGACTTGTTAGGGAAGCGTGATCACGTGGGTAGGCCGGATTTTTCACTGGGAATAATGATTCAGGTTGTGCGCACTGGCAGGTAAGATCTTCCGGGATCTTCAGATTGCACGAAAGCGGTTCTAAAGTCCAGATAGAACAACAAAATGGGGTATTGGCGATGCCGGTGTTGGCGTTGCCACCGGCTTGAGTCGATGGGGGCATGTGCTGAATTT
>CBDTVC010000279.1:0-4861 GCA_965363925.1 uncultured bacterium
GGTTGTGTATCTAAATGAAGAGTCCTAAACCGGGATGGCGTAACTTTCTCCTGAAAAGCAGGTCAATGTTACTTGGAGTCTTGTGACCCGACACGGGGTGTAGGGGAAAGCCTGTTTCGCGTTTCGCTGTTGGAACGGCGGTCGAATTCTCTTGACAGGACATTCATTAATCCGTAATTATTAGCAGGATGTGAAACACGGTTTACTATTTGAAACGATTGTGTTCGAATAGGCCATGTAGCGCATTGGAAGGGCACTAAAACCATATTTGGAAATCGGATTTTCGCCCGAGCCCGTCTGCCACGATATTTTTTGGAGAATGTATGAGTGAGCGATATGTGATCCCGTCAGTGGATCGATCGATTGAGGTGTTGGAAGTTCTCTCGTCGCATCATGGTAGCCTTAGTCTCGCCGAACTTGGCCGCATGACAGGTATTCCTAAAAGTTCACTATTTCGGATTCTGGTCACTCTTCGCAAGCACCGCTGCGTTGTTGCGGATGAAAAAGAACGAACATTCCGACTTGGATCGCGGCTTTGGGAGTTAGGCAGCAATTATCTTGATCAATTCGAAATTTACCACGCTGCATTTGAAACGATGCGGCTTCTGGCAGAGGAAACAGGCGAGACCGTTTTTCTCGGGCAGCTTGAAGGAGGCGAGGTCGTTTACACTCGCCGGGTCGAGAGTCCGAAATCGATTACCGTTGTCAAGAAGCTTGGACAACGCGCCCCCGTTCATGTAACCGCCACCGGAATTGCAATGATTGCGCAACTTCCCGAACGGGAGTTGCAGCGAGTGCTCGACCTGTATACGGCGAGCGAACAGAATGGTACGGCATCAAATTCTGAATGTATTTCACTAGAGGTTGATCGCGAAGTCTTGCGTTCACGAGTTAGTGAAGTCCGAAGAAAAGGTTTTGCCGTTGTAGACGGTGAACATAACAGGGAGCTATTATGCATCTCGGCTCCTATATTAGATCACAGTCGAATGCCACAAGCTGCGTTGACGGTTGCAACTTTATCGTCACAACGTCCGTCACCGGAGCGTATCGAGGCAATTGGCCAGCAAGTACGAGCTCGGGCTTCGAGTCTCTCTCGCGCGAGTGGTTTTCGTGACCCGAGAGAGAATGGTTTTGCCCGTAAACGTTTAATGAGTGTTCAGTAGTATCGACACTCAATCCCAAAGAAAACACATCATGTCCACCAGGCAGGAGGATCGCACATGAAGCGTATAGCTACCGTCGTAATGCGAACGGCATTGCTACTAGGCTTGTTGCTGCAAGCGCTTCCAGATACGAGTTTTGCTCAGTCAGGTAAACTCGCTGGAACTGTTACAGACGCCCAAACCGGAGAGACCCTTCCAGGCGCCACGGTTGTACTCGATAGGACTACTATCGGTTCAGCCACGGATGTCCAAGGTCGCTACACGTTGATTGGAATCACGCCGGGCGTGTATTCGATCAGAGCGTCATTTGTCGGCTACACCACGTTAGTTTACAACAACATCCGCATCACGTCAGACAGAACGACAACGCTAAACTTTGCCATTTCGTCTGAGGTTGTACAGGCGGGCGAAGTTGTTGTAACGGCCATTAGGCCCGTTGTTGATCAGAACCAAACAACTTCGCGTTCGCTGGTCTCCAGTGAAGAAATTGCGCAGTTGCCGGTTTCAAGTCTTGATGACGTCATTGCCAAAACCGCGAACGCCTACAACGGCTTTGTTCGTGGTTCTCGACGATTCGAAACGAAAACGGTCATCGAGGGGATTGACGTTTCAGATTCATTCTATTCGCTTTCGGAAGGCGACAACTACTACGGTAGTATCTATTCCAATGCGAACAAGTCTGATCAGACGTCGGCTTCGATCCTCACCGTTAACCCTGATGCCGTTGAAGAAGTTACGGTCAACAGTGGTGCACCGGGCGCACAGTACGCTGGCAGCTCCGGCGGTGTCGTTGCAGTTACGCTTGCAGAAGGACGTGGCCCGATTCGTGGAGGATTCTCGTTCCGCGCCTCACCGTCAATTTCGACGCCAGGGCCGGATTCGTTGAGCATCTATCAGGATTCACAGGCTTATATGGATGAAGTCCAGGCCGTGAGAGATGCCAATGTTGCAGCGCCGGATCCGCTTACAACAGCCAAGCTGAATCAGCTCTATACATGGACGCCTTCGAAATATCAGATTGGCGACAAGCCGGAGTTTGATGTTCGTGCCAACGTTGGAGGCTCAATCACGGAGCGAATCACGTTTGGGTTGTCTGGTCAGTTCTTCCAGACGTACGGATACCTGCCAAACTACTTCCGTCGCCGGGTCAACGCTAACCTCAAGACAACCTTTGACATTTCCGATAAGACCAAGCTTACTGCAGTTGGTATCATCGACGACAAAGGCCGTTGGGGAAGCTGGAACAACACTGACTTCATGGACTTTTTCAAGTACAGCCTTGAGTCCGTTGCGCAGAATGACGCTGGTAGTTATGTCGGTTCGATCAAGCTGACTCAGATAATCAGTGACAAATCTTACGTCTCGATTCAAGCTTACCGAACTGATAGTCAGACGCGTTACGGTTACGTCGATGATGATGGTGACGGTTTCCAGGAAGTCGGAGAAGATGGAGACTTCATCGATCTAACGCAGCCTGGGATGACTGAAAAATACGTCGCTCGATTTGCAACGAAAGATGACGCGAACGATCCGAAGATGTTCATCGAAGATGAGACCGATACGTTCTTCGAAGCACTGCTTCGATCGCCAGATGGCAACAAGTACAACCTTGGTCGGCCATCACCGTTTCAGGAGACGCAGAGCTCTCAGACCAATGCGGTCAAGGTGGACTACGTAAACCAGATCAACGCAAACAACTTCATCCAGGCTGGTATTGAAGCCAAGATGCGGCAGTTTGACTATCTAGGTATACAGGGTTCGCTTCCTACCGTTAGCTTGCAATCGGAGCAGGAGCCGTATCGCGTCAGTGAGTGGGACAGAAGTCCTCTCGAACTCGGCTTTTACGTTTCTGACCGAGTTGAATATGCCGGTCTGAAAGTGAATGCTGGTCTTCGAGTTGACGTTGTTGATCGCGACGCTGACGAAATTGTTGATCACTACTACCCGTTTGTACGTGACACTGTACAGATCAATGGTGTTGGCGTGGCCAGGAACTTCTTTAATCGTGGCGACGCAGTTCCGATCGACGTACTGTGGAATCCGAGTATCGGTATCTCACATCCAATTGGAACAAATGCTTCGATGTATTTCGCGTACTCGCACGCTGAACAGATGGTGCCGTACAACGAAATCTATCGGAACTACGATGGCAACCATTCCAAAAATCGGTTTGTCCAGCTCAACGATCCGGGACAAGATCCGATTGTCTCGAACAACTTCGAGTTGGGTATTCAGTGGGAGTTCACTCCAGACTGGGGCCTCGATGTCAATGCGTATGGTCGTTCGATTGCGAACTATGGCGTTACGACGTTTGTCGCCAACCGCAACGAACCTGCCGGCGCTGTCCCGCTGGGATTTTCATCGTACACGTATCGTACTGACTTTGGCTATGCTGATTCACGCGGTATTGAAGCAGTAATCCGCAGGGCGCCAACACGGCTGTCTAAGGATATCGTGCTCGGTGTCACGGCATCGTACACGTATTCAACAGTTGAGTTGGGTAGGGTGTCCGGTGTTAACACGAGGACGTTCTCGATCAACACTCCAGTTGCTGAGTGTATTGGTGCCATCACGGACCCGACGGACGCACAGCGTGTGGCATGTCGCAATCAGCAAGAGCTGCAGATTCCGTTTGATGACTCAGACGAGTTCCAGAATTTCCCTCAGAACGTTCAGGGTGGTTCACCGATCTCAGGCGGTTTTGATCGTCGACATCGAGGAATTATTCGGGCAACTTCAACGTTGCCATTCGAGATCAATGCTGGCATGCTGGCGACGATTGAAAGTGGGTTTTTGTATCCACCTGCAGTCGATGTTGATCCTCGTGACCGAGCGCTGTTGACGGGGCCAACGAACTATAGCATCGACCTGCGAATTGGGAAGGCGGTTAGTTTTGGCAATCGATATGGAGCCGAGATATTTCTGGACATCAAGAACCTGACGAATCGACAGAATGTTATTGCCTACGACAACAATTCTCTGACGGGCGCTGATGTGATTTTTCAAACCACGGGCGTACCGGGTCAGAATCTCGTTGACGTAGATGGCTTTTCCTACTATGGACCGGCCAGGACAATCTACCTCGGCGTGAAAGGCCGATTCTAAACAGGTAATGAATGCGTGATATGGCCGAATACTCTAACACGGTTAATACAATGCGAATGATTGTAAGACACACGCTCTTGGCGTCCGGGCTTCTGGTCCTGGTTGCGGGCCTCTTGGCCTCGCCAGTGCTGGCGCAGAAGAGCAATACACCGTCGGGAAAGCTGAACTATGCTTCGGCAGCAGCGAACCCGATTCTAGATGATGGCTACATGGTCGCCGGAGAGCTCTGGGAAACGATCAAGCCACTTAATTCAGATGAGGCTAACGGGGTTGAAGATCCCAACCGAAATGATGGATTCCTTCACTTCCTGACGCTTGGTCCTGACGGGTCAAACTGGTTGGAACCAGGAAGTCACTGGCCTGGCGGCTACGACCTCGTGGCGACCTGGCGTGACGGTCGGCGCATGGTTTTCCCTGCATTCGAGGCTGATGGCTGGGACGGCGCGATTCGAGGAACTGCAGACTCTGATGCCCGATTTGCCTTCGCCTACTATGGCGATGGTATCGCAGGTGCAAATGATCCTGCACGTAACTACAAACGTCCAGCTGTCTTTACGGACGCTTCCAGAACGCATCTTGTCTATGAAGCGGGT
>CBDTVC010000280.1:0-4857 GCA_965363925.1 uncultured bacterium
TCGGTATCGGCGGCGCACTTGCAATCCTGATTGCGACCAGCCGTTTTGGCCCTGGCCTGACTCCGGATTCAGTCCAGTACCTGGCGGCTGCGGAGTCGTATCTCGCAGGAGATGGACTTCAATCAATTGATGGATCGCCATTTGTTTGGTGGGCGCCTGGATATCCAGTCGCACTAGCCGGTCTGTCCAGAATGTTTTCGACCGAGCCGGTCGTGGCTGCCCGCTGGCTTAACGCAATTCTTGCAGTCCTGAACACGATACTAGCGTGGATCATCTTGAATCGAACGCTTGGCCGAGATTGGCGCTCATATGTTGGACTCCTTGTTGTAGCGCTTGGATTCGGATCGATGGTCGTTAGTAGCAAAATGTTGTCCGAGACTGCGTTTGCTTCGGCGATTCTGGGGATGATCGTTGCACTCGGAGGGGGACTAACGTGGAGAGGCATCATTGCTGGTTCCGTGTTCGCATCCCTTGCGTTTATCTTTCGCTATGCCGGGGTCGCGTTTGTTGTCGCCGCAATGAGTTACATCGTCGTCGCGCGTCCGGCTTGGAAACATCGTTGGTCGAAGGTAGGTGGGTTCGGATTAATTTCGGTGTTTCCTACAGCACTCTGGCTACTTTCGAATCAACGAGACACCGGTACTTTCACGGGTCGACGAGGTGCGGTGGTTCCCGAACTGGTATCCGTGATTGGACTAGATCTCGGAGGCATTCCGGAGCTGTTCGTGCCGCCGATCCTGCCGCTCTGGATTGCCGTGCCGGCTGGCCTGTTGATAGTCTGGGTAATCGGATTGTCACTCGTCAAGATGACCGGCGCCGTGTCTGACCCAACAGATCGGTATTGGCCCGCTGGACGTGTCTTGGTGGCCGGCACAGAGAGTCTTTGTGCCGTGTTGGTTGTTGGCTATTTGCTATTTCTGTTACTGACTTCCATTCTGGGTTGGAGTTCACCCGTTAATGCACGGTTGCTTAATCCGATATTAGTGCCCGTTGTTGCATTGCTGCTTGCACGTCTTGGATCGATCCGTAGGGTGCAGTCTGGGCAGTCTCGCAGGCGGATGTTACTTGTTGCGGCGGTTGCTGGGTTGTCAATTGGCAGTGGTGCAGTTTATGTTGGGATGAGGGCGCAAATGGGCGGTGGGGGCCTCAATACAAATGCATGGCGTAACTCGCCAACTATTGCCGCGCTTTCCAGCACGCCATCGATGAGTCCGATATGGTCCAACAAACCTGAGGCAGTTCGATTCTTTCGTGGCGTTCGAGCTGTCCAGATTGATTTGAGTTCGGATCAGCCGGGCGACGGCGATTTGATCGCCTGGTTCGACGACACAAACAGGAATACGGATTCGTATGCTGTCTGGGCGAGACGTTTAGCAAGTGGGTTGTTTTTCACCAAACCTGACGCACTCCAAACAGGTATGTCACAAGACTTGGAACGAAGCGAGCCACCCGACTGTGCAGCAGTGGGGCGGTCACTGACCACGCTTGATTTTCTGGTTCTTGATCAGACGACCGATGGTTGCATATTGGCCATCACCAACGACGGCAATCCGTGAGACGACGCGTCTGCAGTAACAAACCCTTCGGGTGCAAATCCGTCTAAAGCAATCCGTCTAAAGCAAATCGACTTAGCAATTCGACTTAGCAATTTGACTTAGCAATTTGACTTAGCAATTTGACTTTGCGATTTGACTTAGCGATTCGGCTTAGCGATTCGCATTAAGCAATTGGTCGGGCGCAAATTGAACCAACGCACATAAATGTCTCGAAAATCTACTTACGGTAATCGTTGAAGAGCAAAGTTGTACATATTTCGACCGTCCACGCCCTTCGCGATCCGAGAATCTTCTATAAGCAGGTTCCGTCGCTTGCGTCCCTTGGGTACGACATGCACCTCGTTGTTCCGATGACGACGAATGAACGACGTGAGATTGAAAGCGAGGCCCTTCCATTCCACGTGCACGGATTGCGAACTGGATCAAGAGGTCTTCTTTCCCGCGCCCAACTCGGCAGGTTAGCTTTTAAGGTTGCTCGGGAGTTGAAGGCAGATGTGTATCACATTCATGATCCGGAATTAATTCCTGTTCTTCGCCTCCTGAAGCATTATACCGGTGCTCGCGTCATCTACGACATGCACGAAGACTACGGGTCCAGGGGTGGGCTCGCCGGGGCAGCATTGCGACGACTCGAGCGGTGGGCATTTTCATGGGTCGACGTGGTGATTCTCGCCGACGACGCGTACCTGCCGATTGTTGAGGATTACGACGTACCGGTGACGTGCATATACAATTATCCGCTGGCGCGTGCTTCTGCGAATGGAAAGGGCGGATCTGTTGACTCGAATGTTCTTCGAAGCGACACTGGCCGCTTGATCAATACCGGCATCTATACTGGCGTTATCTCAAAAGCGCGTGGTCTGTTTGAACTGATTGAACTGGCCAACGCTATCGACAAAGAAGAGATGGATTGGGCGATAGACCTCGTTGGGGTGTGCTACATTGACCTCGATAGGGCTAATGCCGAGCGTCAATTGGCGATGACAAAGGCACCGCGATCGCTCAATCGCGTCGGATGGAATCGATTTGTCGACGTCGCCGAAATGCAGCCTTACCTGGAGCGTGCGTCGGTTGGATTCATCCTGTTTCATCCACACCCGAACTATGTGAACGTCCTGCCGACGAAGCTGTACGAATACCTGCAGTTTGGTCTACCGATCATTTGTTCGAACTTTCCGCGACTTGCGGATTTCGTTGCGGAAAACAACTGCGGAGTGGCGCTCGACCCAACTGATACGCAGGCAATTGTAGACGTATTGAGCTCGTGGTCAAGTAACCCTGAGCTGTACAACGAATTATCTCGTAATGCACTCAACGCTTCCGTACGATTCACTTGGTCGGAAATGGAAGGAGAGCTGCAGCTGATTTACGAAGAAGTGGGTAGCAAGGATAGTCGCTAGGCCGGGCTCGCGCCTAACGGATTACAACGACCTTCTCGACTTCTGATGCGTTTGATGACTTGAGTTCTTCGCCATCAACACGGGCAAAAACCCGATACAGGTAGACGCCAGTCGCCACCAGGTCGCCATCACCATCACGGCCATCCCACCGAAGCTTGTTCCAGCCGATCTGGAGGCCTCCGCCTTGGAGCAAACCGGGGTCGTCCGTCATGTTGAATTCGCGAACGAGACGGCCAGCGACGGTGTAGATACGCAATCGCATATTCTCAACGTTGATCGCGTCTGCCCCGCGAAGATTAAACGCAAACGTTGTAAATGAATTCATTGGATTGGGGTACGGATAAACCGTATCCAACTGCATCGCTGATTGTGTCCGGAAGTGAACTTGATAAGGGCTTCCCGGAGATTCATTGCCTGCGACGTCCTGCACCTCGACGAGGATCGTGTGTGTTGAGTCGACGCCGGTCAGATCTGGTTGGAAAGAAACAATGAGCACATTTTCGTCATCAACAGTCTGAATGGATAGTGCAGATCGCGGCAGTCGCCTTTCGTTGAAAGTAAGCGCGACAGTCATCGTATCTGAATTCAGCGGCGCAAACTCGTTGTCGTCTTCAATCCGCAATTCGATAACGGGCTTGTTAGAAACGAATGGGAGCGAAGGGTCCTGGAGATTGGTTACAGGATCGGGATCGTTTGGTAGCTCCTGCCCGTCAATCGTCAGTGAGAAATCGGGCGGTGTGTTGTCGCCGAGAACCGTAAGGGTTGCAAGCGCAACGTTGTTTACCTGAAGTTGATCAACAATACCGGGCTGGAATACCTCGATCCTGAATGTGTTTAGCCCGACCCTTTCGGTTGTTTCCACGTCCACACTCAACACGGATCGCCCGACGAAAGACGTTAGCGTATCGCGGCGTAACGTAGTCGTAATATTGTTGGCGTCGATGAGTTGAATAGACGCGACGACCGAGTCGGCGACGAGATCGCTGAGGTTTGCAATTGCAGCCGACAGCGTAACGCGGTCGCCCGCTTGCACTGTGTCGGCAGTCAGCGAGATGCTTGAGCGGTCTACTGCAATTTCGGCAACGGGTTGATACGACACGCTCCAACGTGTCAATTGTGGTGTTTCAAGGTGTAGTGTGTCTTCAAGCGTCGCTCGTAATCGTAAGAACGGAAAGGAGCGTGCATTGATGGTGGACAGGTCGAACGGTTCTGCGCTGGAAATGCCTGTGGCCAGCACTGAGTCCATGGATGCTGACAATACATCAACAACAACGCTACTGCCAGCTGTCGTCAATGTGTTCTCCCACGACATGGAGTTCCACTGTGAGGTTGGGCCGATTACGGGAGACACGACAGATCCATTGCGGTATTGGAAAACCGGACTGAACTGTTCGATCACTTCGTTTACACCGCTTGACGGAAGATTACGTAGTTCTTCCATCTCATTTGGGAACCCGATGCGTGTTTTGAAGATCCAGAGATCTTGGTAGGTGATCGATTCCAGGAGATTGCTCCCGAGGTTCTCAAAAATGGCTTTTATGGAATCGGGGATTGCGACCTCAAGATTCTTGTTGCCCAGGTGGCGCGTTCGCAAGAAAACATAATCGCCTACCGAGGCCACGGCAAGGGCTTCCCGAAGCCGCGTAACCGAGACGGGCGGGGCTACAAAATCGTTTGCATAGGTTGGACCTGATGCCGTCGTTTTGACGCTGCCGTCACTACCTGACAACACGAGCACGCCGAATCCCAGGCCAAGTCGTTCATAGATCGCACTGCCAACGGTGAACTGGCCGACCTCCGTACCGCCGCCGCGCTCGGAAGCCACCGAAACCGATACGTCGAACGTGTTGAATTCCCATTCGTCGGCGAAGGGAAGCAATGTTGGCGACGTCGAGTTGCCG
>CBDTVC010000281.1:0-4852 GCA_965363925.1 uncultured bacterium
CAAGAAGAAGCACGTCTACAAATTGTACACGAGTTTGCGCAGTGCGAAGAAAGCGCGCGGCGGTGCTGTCATAGCGATTGATCCAGCGATTGACGGCTCGTGGCTGTCGCTCGCGATGGATCAGGAGTATGTGTTTGTCCGCGACGTACCACGCCGCCGCATCTTGAATCTTGCACCGTATGCGCCACCGAAAGCCGTCTTGGCTGCGGGAGGAATTCTCTCCCGCGTCAAGGAGAATCGCCGCGAGGTGCTTCTGATCTTCAGGCGTGGATACTGGGACCTACCGAAGGGTAAACGAGACGAGGGCGAGTCGCTCAAGAACTGCGCGCGCAGAGAAGTAATGGAGGAGGTTGGTGCTGGCTCACTAACACTCCGGCGACCCCTCGTAGATACCGTTCACGGATATCGGGAAAAGGATTACTTTGCCGTCAAGACGACGCGATGGTACGAGATGCAGACCACGGAGGCTGGCCTATTGCCCCAGCGTGAAGAGGGCATTGAAAAAGTACAATGGTTCCCTATCGAAGAAGCGATTGGTCAACTGGGTTTTTCGGCGTTGCGCTCATTGATGCGTCGGTCCAGCGATGTCTTGTGTCGATAGCCGGGCAGGTAAGTCACGAGGCCGGCGATCACATTGCGCCGGAAAGTTTTTCGCAGTTCTTACGAACCCACCGGGGGCCTCCCGGAACCTCCGCCCCGGCATCAACTTAATCCAGCCGCACGACAGAAGCATAACTCGTCTTTGCCATGCAAACGTGTAGCAAAACCGGGTCGCAGTTTCAAGCGAGCAACCCGTAGCGCCACACCCATCAACCCGCAGATTTGCGGATTCAGACCAGGGCAACGCATCGCATCGGACTGCACTACCGCGCAAAAACGGCGTTACCAAACAGCTGATTCCCAACTCGCCAGAACCCTCGGTAAAGTGGGTCGTCAACCAGATACACAACGCTTCCACGACCAACTCTCTGCGACGCTATCGCAACCGACTTCTCCTGATGACCAATAGTCTCATAGCCGGCAAAACCACTAACCGGCTTGCCACTCGTCACAACACCAACGTTCCAGCCCTTGCCACGCTTCATGAGCTCGTACGCTGAACTGGAGTTCTTCAACGCGTAGTACGTGTCACCGAGACCGAAGCCGATCGGATGCGTCGGGTCAACAGCCACTTTGTAAATGGCTCCCGACACGCTGCCCGAAATGCGCCTCCTGCTCTCGTTACCCCATTGGCTTTCGTCCGGGCCAACCGCTGTAGTGTCCTCATCACGTTTCCGGCTCTCAAGCTCAAACCCCTTTTTCCCTGCAAGGAAACTAACAGCCCGATCAATGGCGACCAGCCGCCCGCCACTCCGTAGCCATTCGGTCAGGTCCTTCAGCTGTTCGTCCGGCAACGCACGACCATAACTGCCACTTGGCATCACGATAACATCATAGTCTGCTAAACTGGTGCCGCCGAAATTCTCCGCGGGAATGATCGTAATCGGATACTCCAGGACTTGGTCAAAGTAATGCCAGATCTGTCCAAGCGAACTCGAAGAGACTCTCTCGCCGCCAAGGACCGCGATACTCGGTGCATCGATAAACTGAAATGCACCTGATCCGAAATCCGAACCGTCGCCAACAAATCCGCTCCGAACCGTTGTGACTGGTTGGACAAAGTCGTTTGCGGCCTTCGACACGAGAGCATCCAGCTGATCGCCAACGTCATCGTTCCCGGCACGCGTAATGACGACCGTTCCATGACCAAACCGATGCCCATCAATCTCAAACGGTCGTGAAGCCATCCGGATATTCACACCCGCTCGGAGTAAGGCCGCCACGAACTTCTGGTCCCGCACGCTTTTCCACTCAACGACATAGGCATACGGCTCACCGTCCGTTTCCACTGCGGTTGTTATGGATGCGGGCCGTTCACCTAAGCGTACCGCGTCCGACGTGGCAACACTTGGGACGCCATATGCATACGGTTGTGCCCACGCCGTGATGTCGTACGTGAGCGAATCTTCCAAAACGGCCATCGGCTCAAAGAGTGCCTTGACAAGCCTGGCTTGTGGTTGCGCTGATGGAATTACCAGGTCTCCTTTCGAAATCTGGAACGCTCCCTCTGACGCATCCTTGTAAACAAACCCACGCACGGACTGGTCACCGGCCGCAAACCCGTATCGGATTCCCTGGACGTCAAGATGTGAAATCAAGTCTGACGTTGCATCAGGTGCCTTGGCCATCGAAACCACATATCCGGCATACTTTCCGGGTGGGTCCTCGACCCCCGACTTAAAGTAGTCCGCAAATTCGCTGATCACTCGCGACGCGTTGAGCGAGGTCGCCTCGATAGTCGACAGGCTCGTCGCGTGGTGGTGCGCAATTCGATCCGCAAGCGTTAAGGTATCGCCCTCTGCCGTTTCGATTCCGAGGCCCGCACGACCGGAGCCCGCCTGCTCGTACGTCATCCCGACCGCACCGTTAAAAGTGGGCCACGAGTCTCCGTAGCCAGGGTAAAAAAGGTCAAAGACTTCTTTTGTGAAGTACAGCCAGTTGTTCTGGTCAAAATATTTGGCGTGGTTGCGACCAATGATCTCCTGTAGCTCGTATTGCCAAGATGTTATGTCCTCGTGTACCGGTCGCGCGGCTGGCGCGAAATAGTAAGGACTGTTAACTCCCTGCTCGTGAAAATCAACATGGACCTGCGGCATCCACTTTTTGTATTGAACGAGACGCTGTTGCGTTTCTTTCTGTGTTGCCCACGCCCAGTCCCGATTAAGGTCGAAGAAGTAATGGTTGGTTCGACCACCGGGCCACGGCTCGTCGTGCGCCCAGTCGTCTCCATTGGCGTTGGGGAATTCACCAACCGCGCGGTTGTACCAATTCACGTATCGGTCTCGACCATCCGGATTAATACACGGATCGACCACAACAATTGTATTGTCGAGCCACTGCTTCGTTTGGCTATTGGCTGGATTGGCCAGGTCATACAAAACCTTCAGAGCTGCTTCTGTGCTAACCGATTCATTTCCATGCACATTGTAAGAAAGCCAGACAATTGGTCGAGCGCCATCTTGATCGCCTGTCGCATCCGTAGCTCGAGCAAGGGCGAGGTTATTTAATCGTGCAGCTTCGATCGCAGAGTCATCCAGCATATCGGACACAATCGCGAGATATAGCGGACGCTTTTCGTTGGTCTCGCCATACTTTACGAGACGAACCATCGGGGACATTTCGCCGACGTGCTCGACGTAAGCCGCAACGCGATGATGCGGCGTGAACCGGTCGCCAAGCTCGTAGCCCAGGAACTCCGCGGGCGATTGAAGTTGTGCCAGCGAAGAGCCGACCAACAAGAAGGACATGAGCAACACGAATGAGACAGTCTTGGTCACGTGGCGGCTACTGGTTGACATGCTTCTATATGACCGGATTTGTGGTTGATGGCTCGTGTTGGCTTGATGTCGAATTAGCCTGGGGTGACACGTCATTTGGATGATACGCTTCTAGATCACATGGCTCCTGTTGACATGGCTCCTGTTGACATGTCGACAGTCGGAGGCAGCCTGCCCCGCCGCTGAACGACCGCGAGCAATATAGCTGATATAAAAAGCAGTCCCAGCCGATACTCGGCCAAGATACGAAGATGACAAACACGATTTTGCCGATGGGCCTGGCTGCTTACCGACGGATTGAGCAGCTACATCTCACCGGCCCAGTGGACGTTCGGTCCTGCGCAGTCAAGGCGGAGCAACGTACCTTCCAAGTAGGAACAATCAACAAGTCGTGGCTTTACTTACGACTCAGACACGAAATGCCCCTGGCCCCCAAACGCGTCTTTCGGATGAAACCGGTTCTTTGCAACTACTACGTCACCTATCGCTGCAACGCGAAGTGTGGCTTCTGTGACATCTGGGAGCAACCGTCTCCCCTGATCGAGTTGCAAGACGTAAAGCAAAACCTCGCGGACTTGAAGCGCCTCGGTGTCCGCTTTGTTGATTTTACGGGTGGCGAACCTCTGCTGCATCCACAGCTCGCGCTCTTTCTCCAAGAAGCGAAGAAGCTCGGCCTTCGAACTACGGTTACGACAAACGGATTGTTATATCCGAAACGCGCCAAACAATTGGCCGGTCTGATCGACCTGCTGCATTTTTCGATCGATTCTACAGACAGGGACGAGCACAACGCGTCGCGCGGCGTGGACTGCTACGACAAGGTCATGGAGTCGATTGAGGTTGCATTGTCAATTGGCGAGCGGCCGGACTTGATATTCACGGTTACGAATGAAAACATCGACCAACTCGATCTGATCTATGAGAATATCTCAAAACCGAATGATCTTGTTCTAATTGTAAATCCGTTGTTCGAATACAACGCCTTGGGCGACACCCTGAACAACGAAGTAATGGACCGGATGGAGCGGTTTGCGAAAAAACCGCTCACATACTTGAATCCGTCGTTTCTGGATCTGCGTCGTGTTGGGGGTAACGACCCGTCCGCTCCTGTGTGTCGCGCCGTTTCGACCTGCGTCGTTATTTCCCCGTCGAACGAATTGGTGCTTCCCTGTTATCACTACGGATTGGATCGGATCGATATCAATGGAGAGTTGTATCGGCTGTGGAACTCGTCAATTGTTGAGGAGCACCGGAAGATGGAAGGACGCCATGAGGTATGTAGCGGGTGTACAATTAATTGTTATTTCGAACCCAGTTTTGCCACGACGCCGACGTCACGCTTTTTCTGGCGCAGCCTGCCGAGTAAAGTCGGCTATGGTTGGACGAAGTTTGTTTCTCAGCGGATAGATGCGCGGAGCGGTCCGCGTCCCGCTAACCTGCCTCTCTGGATCAAGCGCGATGCTCCTGTCGTTTCA
>CBDTVC010000282.1:0-4849 GCA_965363925.1 uncultured bacterium
ATGGCAAGGGAATCTGATGCGAGTGGAGGCCCTTGCGCTGTGGAAACCGAGTCTGTGTTCTGTTGTTGCGCCTGTTTCGGCGACTCTTCCTTCCCGTCACTGCACCCGGCCAGAAGCGGGATTGACCCTAGCGTCGCGAGCAGCAGAATTGGCAAGACATAACCTCCCATCCTCCAACGTTTCTTAAACGGACGTCGGTAGTGGGTCTGACCAGTCGACTCGACACGGAGGAACACGTTGCTACAATCTCAGTTGGTGGACGTCGGCAAAATAGGTGATACTGGCAGACGAAGTGACGGGCAACCTGGCGTCTTCACTGCATCCAAATAAGGCGAAGTCAAAGGAATCCGATTACCTTGCTCCTGCATGCTGGGCACGACGAACAAGTGTACTGCTGTAATCGTGCCACAGTCCTGAAGCGCAACCTCTTTTATCTATTACGACTTGCGAACCATGATCACGCTCCAAATTGCGGCCTTGCAGCAGGAAGTTGTTGCCGATTCTGTCACAACTGCACCGCCATCCGAGTCAGTTTCGCCGATCGGAATAGTCGAGCAAATCACCTCACTGGCCACGTACGAATCGATTGGCTTAACCCTCGCTCGTGTTGTACTAATCCTTTTTCTGGCCCGCGTTCTTCTCTTCGTGATTGATCGGATGATGGGCCGCTGGGCACGACGTTACGCGGAAGCCGCTGCGTTGGACCCGAACCGACAGCGGGCACTGACCGTTGAAGGGCTGGTCCGTTCTTCGGCACGCTACGTCGTTTGGCCAATCGCCCTCATCATGGTGCTTAGTGCTTTTAAGATCGACGTCGCCGCGTTGCTTGCCACTGCTGGTATTGCCAGTCTGGCCATCGGGTTTGGTGCTCAGACGCTCGTAAAAGATGTGATCGCGGGTATCTTTCTATTGTTTGATGGGACGGTTGCTGTGGGCGATCGGATCGGTGTCGGAAAAGACTATGGTGTCGTTGAGCACATTGGTGTGCGTCTGATCAAGGTGCGAAAGTACGACGGCGAGCTCTTGATGGTGCCGGCCGGAGAGCTTCGGGTTTTTGGTAATACGAGTATCGGATTTACGCGGGCTATTGTGGATGTGGGAATCAGCTACGGACAGGATGTTGCGGAGGTAATGGAAATCCTGGACCGTATCGGTCGAGATTGGATTGAAGGGCACCGGGAGCTCTGTCTCGTAGACGAACCCGAGTTACTGTCGATTATGGGGTTTGACGATTCCTCGGTTAGGGTCAGAGTCGCGTTTATGGTTCGCCCGGGAGAACAGTTTGCTGCCGAGCGCGACATGAAGACGCAGATCAAGCTGGTATTTGATTCGAAAGGCGTTGAGATTCCGTTTCCACAACGCACGATCCACCTTGAAAAGGGATCGGTCTCGTCCTAACCGTCGCCGCCAAGTATGCGCCGAGGTGGGAATCGGTTGCAGGCCGATTGATATTTGGTTGCGACAAAGATCCGGAATTCGCGATCATAATCGTGGCGGACTGACCTGCATCAGGTCTGTCCCTACCAAGATCCTAGAAGGGCAGTGTTTTTCTGACGCGGTAGTAGATTTCCCAATCTTCGTCAGTTCCGAGTGCCGTTGATTGTTGGGCGATACCAACAGCATGCATGAAGGTGACAATGCCGCCGAGTGTAATTGCATTCTTGAGTTCGATCCCGACGCCGAGTTTTCGCGTTGTGTTGTTGAGGTCGGTACTGTTCGAAACCAGTGCACCGTCGGCGAAGAGCGAAACCGAAGTGCTTCCAAATCCGATCAACCCCAAAAGCTGAGTGTCCAGACTTCGCGTTAGCGGTATCCGGTACTCTATGGTTCCAAAAAAGACAGCATTTCCTAATACAAAATCCCGGAAGCCGCGTACTCGTTCTGAGTTGCTTGACTGGAAGTTGATCACTGTAGGGGCTGATATTTGGAAGACGTCGTATCGTGACAGGCCGATAAAGTCTTGTGCAAGGCTTTCCCCCCGCTGCAATTGTACCCGACCATGCAAGAGAATGCGGTGCATGGCTATCGACGGAAGCACGCGGTATGCCGAAAGGTCAATTCGTACATACTTTTGATCGTTTCCGAATCCTTGTGCCGCTCCCGTAACGCGGGCTCTTACTCCGGATCCATCCAGCGGATGTACAAGATTATCTACCCACGGTCGCTGGAATCTATGCGAATAACTCAATTGCACAGAGACCTGCTCGCCCGATTCTGGATACGGCAAGCCCTCTTCAATTCCAGTTAGATCATCTGCATTGCGCGGTTCGACGTGCAGAAACTCCAGCTTTACACCAACAGATTTTCCGTGGTACGGTTGAGTCGTGTTGAGTTGCCAGATAGGTTGTACGGAAACTTTGGCGAGGCGTTCGAGCAGCAACTCGCGGCCGTACGGTCTGGGTGAATCGGGCAGAAATTGCACTTCGGTTTCGATGGATGGCCGAAGGGTATTGTTGATATAGCCAAACAGCACGCCACTTTCATTTAGTGGGGCACGGGCATCAACGCCGATCCCAAAATATCCCATGTGTTTGGCCAGCGGTTCCGACCAGATTGTAATACCGCCGATTCCGTAGCGAGATGTGCTGATGTACGGCGAAACGATCGACGCTACATGCGTGAGATTTGCAAGCGCACGGTACCGCTTTCTCGATTGGACTAGAGTCGGATCTGGCCGGATTGGTGTCGGCACAGTCATCGGGGGTCGATGCGTGGTCCAGCTCTCAAACGCGCTCGGAAGATCCACCTCCGCCATATAGGGTTGACGATCAGCGGCTACGAGATAGACTTCATCGCGCGTCTTCGACGTCGTGACTTGCGCTACAATGGCACCCGTAGCAGAGACGGCGTTCTGACTAGACGCCACAATTCCGGAATTTGCAACTGTCTCGTCTGTTGAATCCGAGACAGTATCTGTTGAGTCGGGCTCAAGCCAATCCATTGCAATCGCACCAGTCACGAGGTTCGTAACCCGTCGGTTCGTCGCACACGCAGGCGTGTTTCCGGACAAGTCGATTTGACAGATAAAGATGTTCGGAACGCCATCCCGGAGTGACGTATAGGCCAGTGCCGACCCGTCAGGAGACCAGACAGGACCCCGATCGTCAAACAGACCACCTGTAATCGGTGACGTCGTTCCAGTCTCGGCATTAACAATGTGAATAGTTCGCTGCCCATCCGCAGAAAAAACGCTCAGTGCGATGACATCTTGAGTCGGATGCCAATCAATTGCTCCGAGCTGGACATCGCCGCTGAAGTTTGTTAGCTGCCTCTCGGCAAGGGACTCGGGATTAAGAAGGAACACGTTTCCCGTCTCGCCTGACGCGCCCACAAACGCAATCGATTTGCCATCCGGCGAAAAGGCAGGCTCTGCGGCTCGGCGTCCGTTTGTTAATTGTCTTGAACCACTGCCGTCGGTAGAAACGAGGTGCAGGTCGTTGATGAGTGAGCCGTTGGCATCTCTCGCGTTTCTCGCAAATAGGATGCTTTTCGCGTCAGGGCTCCAGGACACTGCTCCACGAATTGAACCCTCAGTCAATACCTTCGACGTGCCATCCGACTGGGTGATTACGAGCTGTCGGATTGGCCGGTGCAACGATAGGAGCGACACCATTGCGCGCTGTGTTCCATCCGCTGAATACGAAATACCGTACACATACTGCCCAGGAATGGTGAGGGCATCTGTCCCGAGGGAATCTCCGTTTTCCATGGTTCCGGCGAGCGTGTTGTATCGGATGTTAACGTGACGACGCCACCGTTCGTAGAAAGTGCGATACGGCTCGTCTGTCACCTGCGCGAAGGCACTTGGGAAATGGTGATACTTGACGAGGCCGAAAAGTGCTGTTTCACGATGACGGAGAAGATTCGCAAGGGTGGAGTCACCGTATTGCTCGGCAAAGAATCGGAGCTGAGAATTGCCCACCGCGTACCGCAACCGGCCGTTGTTAATTGACCGACCGTCATTGAACGAAAGCTGATCGTCCAACACGGCGGTCCGCAAGGTTTGCTCGCCGCGAAAGGCATCCCATGTTTCGGTTTGGTATTGCGCGAGGCCTTCGGTCCAGAAGCTCGGAATTGGGTTTGAGAATGCAAAGTTGAACGGATGGACGTTGGACCTGATCGCCTTGTAGTGAAAGATGTGGGCGAGCTCGTGCGGGATAACTTTCCGTAGCCACTTTTCGCTACCCGTCCACGTGACGGCAACGTCATTGACGTTTATCCAGATATTGGTGTGACCGGCGCCGATGGGGACAGCGAAACCGTTCACGTTTTCATCTTCGTCTGAAAGATAAATTCGGATCTTTGAGTCGAACGTAACGCCAAGGTTTGCCGACAAGACCTTATATGATTCCTCGGCGATTGCCGCGGCGTGATCTTCAACACCTTCGAGGTGTTCAGGATAAGCGATCTTGAAATGCTCCGTTTCCGCGACTTGCCAGGACAGCTCAGGGTGGTTCCGTCCGTTGAAAGAGGAAAAACCCTGCGCGTGAACCTCAGCGGGCCATGCGAACAGCACGGTCAGAATGGCAGCCAGGTAAACGCGAGTCACGAACTAAGCGGGTGGATTTTAGAGCAGTCAAATTACACAAGCGCTGAATCAAGAACCGAACCAATCCGCAAAATCGGCTTTCGTCGCGGATTGCAGTCCTTCTGTTCCAACCTGTACAATCTGTCCGTTGTAAACAAACTCTACTTCGTTTCCGACCCGAAGGTATTTTTTTACGTCCGGATAATTGGCCAGCAACGCAAAGTAGGCGTCTGACGCAAATTGGATTTTGACCGCCGATTTCCCGTTTGTCTTTGCCTTGTCGACGGCAAGATTTGATTTCCATTTGCCTTCCTCGTCCAT
>CBDTVC010000283.1:0-4847 GCA_965363925.1 uncultured bacterium
GATACGAGATCTGCAAGCGACTACGCTCGCGTGTCGAAACAGAAACAATTCCAATAATCTTCTTGTCGGCAAAGATTGAGGAACAGGATCAAATAAAAGGTCTTCGGATTGGCGGCGACGCCTACATCACGAAGCCAGTTTCGCCGCAGGTGATCATCGCCAATGTGCGCGCGATTCTCCGGCGTAGTGGTGTCGAAGAAAGTCGAACGCTCCAGGTGAACGACTTGACAATTTTTGAAGACGAGTATCGCGCAGCCCTCGAAGGGAAAGATCTCGGCCTTACGCTGACTGAATTTGAATTGCTTCGATACCTCTGCCGACATCCGCGAAAAGCGTTTACGCGTCAACAGTTGCTTGAAACGATCTGGAAAGACGCCATGATGGTCACAGAGCGGACTGTTGATGCACACATCAAGAACCTCCGCGAGAAACTCGGACCGTTTGCACAGCATATTCAAACCGTTCGCGGTGTTGGATATCGTTTCGTTCAGGACGAGAGCATGGCTGAGGTCTAGTCGAAACTCGTCGTCCCTTACCGCTGAAGATGCCCCGATCCGGCATACTGAACCAACTCAGTCGTCGCATCCTTCCCAAAAGGGCGTCAACGCAAACTTGGATGGTGTTGACATTTGTCTTCGCTGTTGGGTTTGCGGTTATCGCGGTGGCGGCTTACGTCCTCTTTGTGCTAAGCGGTGAGATTCAGGATTCCCTTAACAAGCACCTCGTCGAGCAGACAGAACGGATCGCGATTCAGGTTGACCAGGCGACAACTGAAGTTGACCGTCGAGACGTAGTCGAAAAAATCGCTCGCATTACCGATATCCGGATAACCGTTGCTTTCCAGGACTCCGTGATGTGGGACGCAAAGTCGATTAAATTTGCGTCAGGGCGGCTCCTCTTAACGGATCCACCGCTGGAGTCGGCAAGGATCAACGCAGACTCGTACGTCACCCATCCTGATGCGAACGGGTTGCCCGTCTACTACATTACGCAGCGACTGCCGAATACAGGGCTAATCATGCGGGTTGGCCAGTCCGCCCCACCGCTTCTCGAGTTGGTCCGACAAATGAGAACGACTCTGATAATCGGGATGGTTATGGCACTATTTCTGTCGCTTCTCGGAAGCTGGTTTGCTGCTCAGCGAGTGACGTGGCCACTCCAGACCATCCGGAACAGCGCCAGAGCAATTTCGGAGGGCAACCTCGACCATGATATAACCGTGGATTCGCGTCAAACCGAATTTCTAGATCTTGCCGATAGTCTCAACAAAATGTCAGATCGATTCCGCGAGAAGATCTCGGATCTGGAGCGAATGACGCAGGTCCAGAATGAGTTTATCGGGAACGTGTCGCATGAAGTTCGGAATCCGATCTTTGCTGTTGGTGGCTATCTCGAAGCGCTTGCCACCACAAACTTGACGAGTGACCAGCGACAGCGATACGCAGAAAAAGCGTTGTCAAACCTCCAGCGGCTGAGTACGCTGTTCAACGACTTGATCGAGATCGCGAGGCTTGGCTATCGGGAAGATCTCCTGCAACGTGAGATGTTCAACATGACGGATCTTGTTGATGATGTCGCGGAAACGCTCCGACCTCGAGCTGAAGAAAAGAACCTCAAATTAGTTGCCGACAATCCAGACACAATAGTTGTCGCGGACCGGAATCGCATTCGACAGGTCATAATCAATCTTGCAGAGAACGCCGTTGCATATTGTGACGAAGGCATCGTTGAAATCAGGCTGGAGAAAGTCGGCAAGAAAGTAGCCTGCTCTATCAGGGATACAGGTCGTGGAATGGCGACGGAGCATCTTGACCGAATTTTTGAACGATTCTATCGCGTTCAGCCCGATCGATCTCGAAAAAGCGGAGGCACTGGCCTTGGGCTCAGCATCGTGAAACAGATTGTCCAGGCGCACGGCGAACAGATCCATGTTGAGAGTGTCGAGGGCAGCGGGACTATTTTCACCTTCTACCTTCCGCTGGTTGAAATCCCACAACCTGAAACGGTTTAGGCATTCAGGCGTACAAAATCACCTAACAGAGGGCAGGTCCTGTGGTCAGCCCACCGGTCCAGAAAGGTGCCCAAAACCAGCAATCAGGGCGCACACGCCCCAATTGCTGGGTTCCATCCGTTTACTTGTTCTGAAGTAGTCCTTTTTCTGCTGATTCGGAGGGGCTGGTTAATGCGGCTTCAGGTTCTGCGTTA
Source organism: uncultured bacterium (assembly GCA_965363925.1). Lineage (GTDB taxonomy): Bacteria > Bacteroidota > Rhodothermia > Rhodothermales > JABDKH01 > JAGQWL01. Next base: position 2,206 of record CBDTVC010000283.1, read on the forward strand.
GATCTCATACGGGACCCCGTTTTTCGCAGTGTATCGGATCGGAGCGCGCTTAGGGTGGAATTTTGGAGTGGCTTCGCCGATGTTGTAAATACCGCCATGTATTCTAATCGCGGGTATTGATCGTGCTCGGCACCTTTGTGTTGCAGTCGCGCGAATCAGCCGTACGTTTCGCAACGTGATTCATTGCTGCGGGACTGCTTGAATTCTGTCACACTGTCTAATAAGGAGTATTGAACTCAGCACTGCCACTGCTATTTGAATTGATATAACGGCGTTGCATTTCGACTTGCACCGGATCCGTTTCTGCCAGGCGAAGAACTATAATCAGATATATGTCCGAACAAGACTTTTACGTAGACGAAAAGGGATCTTTCCAGACGCGATCAGCCATCGAGGATCGATCTGAACTTGACTTCTCTCCTCGGCCCGGCGACCTTGCTTTCCGGTCGCTCCTGCCGACTGATTTTGAGCCTGATCAGCTTCAGCGACTATACAGGACAATGTTGCTTGCTCGTCGCTTGGACAACAAGATGCTGAACCTGTTAAAACAGGGCAAAGGTTTTTTTCACATTGGTAGTTCGGGCCACGAAGCGGCCCAAGCCGCTGTCGCACTGTACTCGCGCCCCGGCGAAGACTGGTTCTGTTCTTATTACCGCGACCTATGCACCGTGCTGTCGCTCGGGCTGACGAGTCGTGAGGTCATGTTGTCGCATCTCGCCAAGGCGGATGACGCCAGTTCAGGGGGCCGCCAGATGGCAGAGCATTTTGGTGACCGGGACAAACATATCATGACTACCTCGTCCTCCGTTGGCGCCCAATTCCTGCCGGCATTGGGTTTTGCAATGGGAGTGATACGGGACAAAACAGACTCGTACGTTTATTGCTCGTGTGGCGACGGAGCTACTTCCCAAGGCTCCTTTCACGAAGCACTGAATTGGGCGGCACGTCTTAAGGCGCCCGTCCTCTTCTATGTGCAGGACAACAAGTACGCCATCTCGGTACCCTCCCACGATCAGACTGCAGGTGGTACGGCGTACAAACTGGCAGCCGGCTATGAAGGGATTAAACGCGCCCGTGTCGATGGCACAGATTTTTTCCAGGTTGCCGGTGCGGCGAAGGCTGCAATCGAACACCTGCGCGCTGGTAACGGTCCGGTCTGTCTCGTCGCTGATGTTGTCCGACTCCTCCCCCATTCTTCCTCCGACGACCACGGCAAGTACCGATCCCAGGAAGAGTTGCAAAAAGATCGTGACATTGACCCGATCACGCTGTTTGAGCAGAAGCTGCTAACATACGGGATCATCACAACCGAAGACATTGCAAGGCTTCGCGAAGACGTTCGGCAGGAAGTCGAAGAGGCTTCGGCCTGGGCCAACAAGCAGGCAGATCCGGATCCTTCCACAGCACTGCTACATGTGCTGGATGAAGACCCGCCGGCGATAGAGTTCGCCGCGGAACACCCGTCAGAGGGTGATCCGATTGTTATGGTTGATGCAATCAATCATGCACTTGCAGAAGAAATGGAGTCAAACCCCAAGATGTTGGTGTATGGCGAAGATGTGGGTGGCGGTAAAGGTGGCGTGTTCACCGCGACGCGTAACCTCACGAAGATGTTCGGGGTGGATCGATGCTTTAATTCTCCGCTCGCAGAGGGGTCGATCGTAGGTACCGCTGTTGGCCTGGCGGCTTCAGGCTGGAAACCAGTCGTCGAGATCCAATTTGCAGACTACATCTGGCCTGCCATGCAACAGGTCCGAAACCAGGTCGCGCCTTTCCGCTATCGATCAAACAACACCTGGAGCTGTCCGATGGTCATCCGGGTACCTTGTGGTGGCTATATCCACGGTGGCCTGTGTCACTCCCAGAACGTCGAATCAATTTTCGGACATTTCCCTGGATTGGTCGTCGTGATGCCGTCAAATGCCGCTGATGCAAAAGGGCTTTTGAAATCTGCTATTCGCGGAACGGATCCGGTGATATTTCTCGAGCACAAGGCGCTATACCGGGCGGCGGCGGCGCGATCCCCGGAACCGGACGCGGACTTCTGTCTGCCGTTTGGAAAAGCCCGATTGGTTCGAAACGGTACTGACGTAACTATCGTCACGTATGGCATGATGGTCCACAAATCGATGGCTGCAGCAAGAACGCTGGAAAAGGAAGGAATCTCTGCCGAGGTAATCGATATCCGAAGTATTTCTCCGCTTGACAGCGAGACGATTCTGGATTCAGTAAAGAAGACTGGTAGGGTTGTGGTTGTGTACGAAGACCATGAATTTATTGGTCTCGGTGCAGAGATCGCTGCACAGGTTGCAGATAAGGCGTTCCAGTTTCTGGATGCGCCCGTAAAGCGACTGGCAGGCAAATTTACGTTTGTACCCTTTGCGGACCCGCTTGAGCGAGCCGTATTGCCGCAAGACGACGATGTTCTCGGAGCGATTCGCGAAATTGTTGCATATTGACGTGTGGTCGGCGGCATTCAAAGGGCGGTTGGGTTTCGCGAAATTCGCGACGGATATACTGCCCGAGGTACCGCACGTACGCGAGTCACATCGTCTAACCGACACATTGCCTCCGTTTTCGACTGCGGGCTGAGGGTACATAGCGAATCACGTTCACAGCTTGTCGAAGAGACCTAAATTCAT
>CBDTVC010000284.1:0-4826 GCA_965363925.1 uncultured bacterium
CCGATCCTGGCGAATTTCCATCCAGGGGTCGCCAGTGAACGTAAACTCGGCCTCGATAAATTGTGATGATTCCTCCTGTGAAGGGTTGCAGCCGGGGAATAGTGGTAAGGCCAGCAGGATCGCGATCGGTGCAAACCGGATTCTGAAAAGAGGTCTTCTAGAAGTCATGGTGAATATGGTCTGCAGAAACTTGAAATGCGCACGGTCGATTCATCGCTGGCGATTGCCATTGCCATTCTCAAGCGCGGGGAAGTTGTGAGGCGGGACTCCAATATAACAAGGTTCTGTGCAGTCGTACGCTACTGAACATGGCCCGGTGTGGCGGCCGTTGCCGATTGCTACCGCTCAGAACAGCGTGGCCAGCAAGGCGCGGCGGCTTCGGTGGCTTCGGTCGCTGCGGCGACTTCGAGGGCTGCGGTCGCTTCGAGGGCTGCGGTCGCTGCGGCGGCTTCGAGGGCTGCGGTCGCTGCGGTCGCTGTGCGTATCTTGTTGATCAGATGGATAATCAACGCAACTCAGCGCATGAAAACGACTAACAACTATCGGCTCGCGTCGCTCCTTTTGGTTCTCTTGATTCTTCTACCCGGGTGTGGATCATCGACCAAAATCATCACGAGTGCGGCACCCTCACAATCGATCGTCATTGACGGACAAATTGACGACTGGGAGGGAGGCATTCGCAAAGTTGAAAAAGAATCGTTCAGTTTGGGAGTGCAAAACGATGACGAATTTCTGTATCTGACACTGATCACAATTGATGCGACGGTCACCGGTCAGGTTATCCGCAACGGCCTGGAGATATGGTTTGACCCGGCTGGAGGCAAAGAAAAGGTATTCGGTATCCGCTTCCCGCTCGGTTTGGTCAAAGCGGGGAGGGGTCGTGCCGTCCGAACGCAAGTCAGGCGGGGAAGCGGCGCTGAAGCAATGCAACGTGCACTGGAAGAAACGTTTGCAGGTTCTCTTGCCGAGCTCCAGATTCTAAACGATGGGGAAGATGGCGTGGTCTTGCCTAGCGATGGTATTCCTGGGGTACAAGTGAACGCAACGTATTCGCTGGGGACGCTGACGTATGAGTTACAGATTCCGCTACAGGTTTCGGATACGTATCAGTACGCAATCGATTCGTCTCCGGGGTCAACTGTTGGGTTCGGATTGGAGACACCGAAGTTGTCAGCTGACGAACTGAATGTCGACCCAGAAGATCAGACACGCCGCAACGGCCGTAGTCCGGGTGGAGTGGGAGATGGTTTTGGCGGTGGGGGCGGACTTGGCGGTGGAATGGCCGGTCGCGGAGGGGCTGACGCGCGAAGGGGCCGTGGTTTTGTACAGGCCGCTCAGGTTAAGTTTTGGGCAAGCCTTGCGTTACGATAGGCGCTGACACCGAGCACGCCACGGCTTCTGCGTCGACAACAATTCGTGGCGTTATTTAGAGAGATTGTGAAACCCCGGGCAGAATAAGGCGGGCCGACCCCCTGAACGCGGCTCCCAAAGGCTCTTCTTGCTGTTCTCTTCGCCTTTGCGTAAATCCATAGCATGGATCCATAGCACAGATCCATAGCACAGATCCACGATCTTTCCCTACTGGACTCCCACACAAATCAATTCCAGTCATGCGCTTTAAACTCCTTCAGCTAGTTGTCCTGCTCCTGCTTTTTCCAACTCCTGCATCCGCCCAGACACACATCATCCGCGCTGGGCACCTCGTAGATGTTGCAAGTGGAACCGTCATCGATAATCAATCAATCTTGATTACTGACGGCATCATCACTTCCATCGGGTCCCGAGTTGTTGCTCCGGATGGTACTCCCGTTATCGACCTGTCGGATAGTTACGTCATGCCAGGGCTGATCGACGCGCACACGCACCTCGCCTTGACAGAAATGGATGGTTCAGACATCAACGATTTTGGGTCGTACTACTACGCCTCTCTCATCGAAGATACCGGCATGCGTGTTGCGCAGGGGACGATGCAAGCGCGCGCCATGCTCGAGGCCGGATTTGTCTGGGTGCGCGATACCGGTAACAATGGATTGTACGGTGACGTTACGCTCCGACGAGCAATCGAAGGTGGATGGATCCCCGGGCCAAACATGGTGACGGCAGGAATAATGATCGCTCCGTTTGGCGGTCAGTTTCAGATGCAGCCCGAAAAACCGGAGCTCGGTAATCCTGAATACACCTATGCGGATTCCCACGAAGAAATCATCCGCGCTGTCCGAGAAAACGTTCACTATGGTGCGACGTTCGTTAAACTGATCATTGACAACCAACCGTACTTCTACTCCGTCGAAGACGTGGCCGTCGCCGTAAAAGAAGCGAACGACATGGGCGTCAAAGTGATGGCGCACGCCACCACTGACGAGGGCATCCGAAATGCAGTCCTCGGTGGCGTTCAGACCATCGAACACGGTTTTAGCCGGTCAGATGAAACACTTCAATTGAAGAAAGAAAAGGGGACGTACCTGGTCGGAACAGATTTTCCCGCTTCGCGCATCGGTCAATCTCGTTACGACACCAACCTTGAGCGAAATAAGAAGGCGTACGCCATGGGCGTAAAGATGGCCTTTGGTTCAGATGTCGTTTACTACGAAGAGGGAAGGACTCGAGGAGAACAGACGATCAGTTTTCTGGATTCCTATCTCGATGCAGGTTTTCCTACCGATCATATTCTTCGGATGGCCACCATGAATGCGGGCGACCTGCTAGGGGCCAATACCGGCGAGATCAAGACAGGCAAAGCGGCGGATATTATCGCGATGCCTGAAAATCCGCTGAAAGATATCCACGCGTTGTACGATGTCGCCTTCGTCATGAAAGACGGTGTCGTGTACAAGCAAGATGGCTTATTCCGATTCGATATTCCGACGACGCTGAACAATCCCCGACGGAAGCAAACTCGCGGAAAAATGGTTCGCTAGGATCGTTCCTCCTCGACGCTCAAAACAAACCCTGCACGTGTCCCGTTTCGACATCCACATCGATCCGTCGAAATGCCGGATTTGATCCCGTGCCGGGCATCAGTTTGATTTCACCTGTCATGGGTACGATGAGGCCCGCGCCACGGTAGATCAGTATGTCGGTGATCGGCAGCTCCCAGTTTTTTGGGCGACCCTTCAGCGCTGGGTCGTGCGACAAGCTCAGGTGTGTTTTCGCCATACAAGTCGCCATGTCGGCCGTTCGCGGATCCGCCTCCAGTACTTCTGCCCGTGCACGCGCTTTGTCAGACCAAGTCACGCCACTTGCACCGTACACGTTCACAGCGATTGCTTCAACCTGCTTTCGAAATGGCATTGATGCAGGGTAAAGCGGTTGAAAGTCCGTTTCATCGTTGCATGCCTCAAGAACCGTTTGTGCAAATTCCGCCGCTCCTTCTCCTCCGCGCAACCAGTGATGAGAAACGGCGCACCGCGCGCCCGCTTCTTCAGCAATGCGTTTTACCAGCGCATGCTCAGCATCCGTATCGGTGTGAAAGCTGTTGACGCAGACAACAGGATTTGATCCACTTTTACGGACGATATCGATGTGTGCCCGCAGGTTTTCGCAACCCTGTTCCAGGAGCTCAAGATTCTCCGTTGAATACGCCGGGTCCAGATTGCCAGTATTGCGTACCGGAGGTCCGCCACCGTGCATCTTCAACGCTCGAACCGTCGCTACGATAACAACTGCTGCGGGTTGAAGGCCGGAGAAGCGGCATTTAACGTTCCAGAATTTCTCAAATCCGATATCCGCACCAAATCCACTTTCCGTGACGACATAGTCTGCCAGCCGGAGTGCGAGTTGATCTGCCACCACTGAGCTCTGACCGATCGCGATGTTCGCGAACGGTCCGGCATGCACGAGAACCGGTTGGCCTTCAAGCGTCTGCATCAGCGACGGATTAAACGCGCGCACCATCCATGCCGTCATTGCACCGTCTACTTCAAGATCAGCCGTTGTCACTTCGTTGCCGCTCCGATCAAACGCAACGACGATCTTCGAAATCCGCTCTCGCATATCTCGTAAGTCATTGCAGAGCGCAAGAATTGCCATGAGCTCGCTCGAAACAGAGATGTTAAATCCGGAATCCATTTCGAACCCATCCATCTTGCCGCCCCGGCCGATCCGGATGTCTCGTAGCGCTTGCGCACAGAAATCCATGACCCACTTTTGTTCAACGCGCTTCGGGTCAATATCGAGCCGCTTGATGCCGATCTTTGCAAGCCTGGCGTCGTCGTAATTCTTTTCGTGTTGCATCCGCGCCGTTAACGCAACCATCATCAAATTGTGGGCGTTGGTGATCGCGTCAATGTCGCCGGTTAAGCCAAGCGAGAGTTCGCTGAGCGGAATACATTGCGCCAAACCACCGCCGGCTGCAGATCCTTTGATGTTAAACGTCGGCCCACCGCTTGGTTGACGGATCGTGCCAATGACGCTTTGGCCAAGGAACCCGAGTCCCTGCACAAGTCCCATCGCGACAGTTGTTTTGCCTTCACCAAGCGGTGTGGGCGTGATCGCTGTTACGTCGATGTACTTTCCTGTTGGTGCTCCGTTGAGGCGGGTCATCGTTTTCGCGAAGTCAACCTTGCCGATTCGTCGACCCATCGAGATGAGTTCGTCTTCGCGAAGTCCAGCTTCAAGACCAAGCGTTGAGAACGGTTTCATCGAGGCCTCAGCCGCTTCTGCAATCTCCCAGTCTTTGGCCTGCGTTGGGTCAAGCTTCATGAAAACACCAATTTGTCTTTTGAGAAAGCACATAAAATAAGGACGCCCGGGAGAACCGGGCGTCCTTGTTTCAAACTCTGACTACGATTGTGTTTAGACCTTCTGGTTAGCCTTGTGGTGGCACT
>CBDTVC010000285.1:0-4824 GCA_965363925.1 uncultured bacterium
GGTCGAATCAGCGGAGTTTTCCCCCATCATCTTGCACATCCCTTTCATACCGGCAACCTGATCCGGTGCGGTTGCTTCCTGCGCTTTTACGTCCTGAGCTGTGGCTTCCTGAAGCGTGGCTGTATTAGTAACAGAGAAAAGAAAAACTGTGGATAGTACCGCGCAGAAAAAGCGGAGTTGACTCATTTGCATCGCCGTCACCTTAATGTCTTAGTCGATCAAACTCAGTCGCACCGCACATCGTCATTCTGCACGGTACCACGATTCGTTCACTTATCAATTCTTTCCGAGTGCGCAGACCCATGGCGACAAATGTGACCATTTTTTATGTCGCCATGCTGTCTCGAAGGGCCAGTGAGCCATGCGAAGGCTATTTTGCCATGCAGGGCTCTTGCGCCATGCGACGGTCGAGCAGGGGGAAAGGTATACCGTACTAATATCGGCTGTCACGAAGCGGTATTGTGGCGGCGTATGTTGACAGTGGCTGTAGGGGATTTGCTGATAGCCACCGGACCACCGTCCGATTATGGGCCTTCTGAGTTGGTGCGCTACCAGCCTCGATAGCATTCTGAACAAGTTGATGATTCTTCGCGTTCATCCGCCCGTTACGCTCCCACCGTTCCTGAAATCGCGGTTGCTGGTGGTGGGCAGAACAACCAAGCCGCTTTTCGTAGATTTCCTTGCCTGCTAATTCTGCCGCGCAGGTGTATCTCCCCTAACAGTCATAATCGACATGCGCAGTCAAATCGAGCAACGCATACGCCCACGTACCCCAATGAATCGATCTAATTTCCTTCCTGTTCTGCTAGTTCTCGTTCTCGGAGTGTCCGTCCTCGGGTGTTCCAAGACGCGATCGGTCGTTGTAAGAGACAACGTCGAGCAGGTTGTCGGATACCTTGCGTCCGACGAATTAATGGGCCGGGGAACCTTCACACCGGAAATTGACAAAGCGTCTGAGTTCCTGGCGAACGAGTTTGAGTCAATCGGCCTCGAAGAATTTGATGGCCTGGATTCGTACGAACAGCGGTTTAACATATTCTCGCTGACGCCATCATCAATTTCCGTGACGATTAATGGCAAGCAAATTGATCGCAGTGACCTGTTCGTCTCGTCGACACACAAGACGCTCGCTCTTTCGATGCCCGATTTTGAGGTCGTCGTTGTAGGGCCGGGCGGCGATCTCCGCCGGGCATACGGCGCAGCGCGCAACGCGGATGGCAACACGCTATTGATCGTCCATCCAGACCACGAAAGTACATTTGCCCGCTATCAACAGTTTACATCAGGCCCCAGTCGGGTCGTAGAAATCGGCGACGGGCCAAACGTTGTCGGGATTCTCTCAACGCTGGCCGCACAGCCTGCACCAACCATCACTCAAGCTGATGTCTCTGCAACCTACGATGTCGAGGAGCTTGACCTTGGGAACGTAGTCGGTAAGATATCCGGGCATCGATCAGACGAAGTAGTCGTATTCTCAGCTCACTATGATCACATCGGTGTCCGGACGGTGGCCGAGGGTGACTCAATTGCCAACGGCGCGAACGATGATGCGTCTGGCGTTGCCGCGGTCGTAGAGCTTGCGCGCTTCTTCAGCGAAGAAGGAAAGCCCGAACGGACATTACTCTTCGTTGCCTTCACCGCAGAGGAAATGGGTGGTTACGGTTCACGCTATTTTTCGAAGCAGCTAGACCCTGACCAGATTGTCGCGATGTTTAATATCGAGATGATCGGGAAGCCAGCCGTGAGCGGCCCCAATACTGCATGGATCACCGGATTTGATCGATCTGATTTTGGTGAAATTCTCCAGCGTGCTGTAGAGGGTACTGAGTACGAGTTTTACGCGGATCCGTATCCTGATCAGAATCTTTTTTATCGGTCGGACAATGCAACCTTGGCGCGACTCGGCGTTCCTGCCCATTCTATCAGCACCACACCGATTGACGTTGACCCTGACTATCATCAGGTATCGGATGAGCTTGAGACGTTAGACCTCGATCACCTGACCAACACGATACAGGCAATTGCGGCAGGCGCTGCAACGATTGTATCCGGCAAAGAAACGCCAACACGTGTTGACCCGGAAAAGATGTAAACAGGCTGAACGGAGACGGGCGTCGACTCCCGTTCTTGAGCGAACAAAATGTTCGTCGCGCGTTGCGAACCAATGCGTCGTTCGGATAGTTAACAGCCAGAATGTTGTGGCACTCTACCAATTAGGCCGTACCCCCGTTGTCAACAGAAATTCAGGATTCGCAAAGTGTTGCTCCGGCCGCCAGGATAAGACACCTGCGCAGGCATTTTATCACGGGTCTCTTGACCGTTTTGCCACTCTGGCTCGTTTGGGTCGTTTTTAAGTTTGTCTTCGGATTGTTGTCGGATGCAAGCGAACCCTGGGTTGAGCCCCTTCTTCGCGGCATTGCAGAAGGGAATCCTGGAATCTTTGGGTGGATTGACTCGCCGTTTATGATGACCTTGGTGGCGACCTCGTTCACGATAGCATTACTGGTCGCTATAGGAGCGTTTGCACGCCGGGTTGTTGGGCAACGATCGTTGGCCTGGTTTGAATCGATAGTCGCTCAAATTCCGCTTGTCAACACGGTTTACGGATCTACAAGGAAGTTGCTGGATCTCTTGCAGACCAAACCTGGCACGACGCAACGAGTCGTCCTGATTGATTTCCCTCACCGTGAGATGAAATCAGTGGGCCTTGTGACGCGTACGCTGCGAGAAGAGGGTACAGGTCGAGAATTGGCAGCGGTATATGTCCCGACGACTCCGAACCCTACGTCTGGATACCTCGAGCTCGTTCCAGTCGAATTGCTGACGCCGACCAATTGGACGGTCGATGAGGCGATGGCATTTATCATTTCCGGCGGAGCTGTGAGCCGGGATACCGTTCCGTTCTCGCGGAAGAAAATCGACACGCCATCCTCAGGCCCTATCGAATGACATCCATCTTCAAACGAATCACGAGTGGAATCCGCTACCGCCTGATGAGCGATAAGGAAAAGCGGCATCACCTCGTCGGTCCGGCAAAGCTCTGGAAGATGAAGCAGGAGTTCCAGATCAACTTTGTTCGCGAGCAGGGTTTGCAGCCCGAACACCAGTTCATGGATATCGGATGTGGAACCTTGCGCGGTGGCATTCCGATTATCCGACTGCTCAACGCCGGGCACTACACCGGGCTTGACGTCCGCGAGGAGGTTCTCGCTGAAGCGAGAAACGAGCTCGCCGACGAGGGACTAACCGATAAGGCACCCAATCTCGTCCATGCCATCAATATGGATTCGCTTGAACTCGGGCATAAGTTCGACATGGTACTTGCCTTTTCTGTCCTGATTCACATGGAAGATCCAACCGTCGAACAAACCCTCGGCATGGTCGCCCGTCATTTGACAGATGCCGGCGTCTTCTTTGCCAACGTTAACCTCCTGGATCGAGAAGACGCAGCATGGCAAGGCTTCCGCGTCGCGTTCCGATCTCAACAATTCTACGAGCAACTCGCACATCGCCACGGACTATCCGTCGAGCTGCTTGGGACGCTTGAAAGCCTTGGACATGAGTCAGGGCAACCGCTTGGTGACCAGCAGATGATGCTGGCCTTCCGCAAGCAACGTTGAACGCGACGTCGTTTAGGTACACGGTCAATCCATCATAGGAAGTTGACTGCGACGTTTCGTAGCCGGCTTGAACGGCTCTCTCTCGAGTTTGAATTCCGCGAAAAAATGGATTGGCGCACGAAGCAACATCTGTGATCCCGGAATCTTGCTAGCCGTCGAGATCCATTCCCTCTAGCATGGGTGCCCCTGCATCGACCAGCATCTTCTTGATCGCAGATAACTCGACCCGCTGTTCCTCCACCTCCGTCATCAGTACGCTAAGCTCCTGCTCGACAATCGCAAGTTGTTCACGATGAGTCTGAGTCGGACCGTACGTTGATCGGCCGACGCCAAGTAGGATCTTACCAAGGCGCGTCACGACTGTTGGCACGGTCCGTGCGCCGATTCCTCTTTTTGCGACAGGGCCGTTAAGCAACTTGTCGATGTCCCGCACTGCTGTCGTCGCGTCGTGAACCCGTTTGTCAAGGTCCCCAGGCTCGGAAGTAGTCCGCTGCAACGCAAGTTTCATTGCGGATGTTTGGCTCAATGCCGCTTGCACGGCTTGCTGCAAGGCTGACGCCCTTCGCTGAGAGTCCTCGACGGAGCGCCAAAATGATGCAACAGCAGCCGGTGAAGCGGCAGGCAGCGAACCTCGACGCAGCGGCTGCACTTCAAACGTCTGCGGTGCTCCCAACGCCATTACAACGCCATCGATCTCCTGCGACATCGAAACCGTATACGTCCCGGGTGCGACCATCATACCGGCCGGTTCGGGTTTATCCGCAGAAGGAATCGTTTCAAGGGATTGGTTCGCCGTTGATGCTTGCAATGCTTCCGTTGTCGGATAGCGCAGGTCCCAAGCTATACGATGGAAGCCGACACCGATCGGACCCCGGATTCGTCTCACAACATCGCCATCCGTCGTCGCGATCGTCAGCCAAATCCGCGGATCTGATTGTCTTTCCTCAGCCTCAAGCGCGTTCCATCCGGGGAATTGGACATCCGCAGAAGACTTCTTGACGGATTCCTCCATCTCCTGCCGGTCCGCCGTACGTGTCGTCAAGCCGTTGGGAAGATAGTACGTTAGTTCAGCACCGAACGGAGGATTGGGGGCAACAAAGAGGTCGTCACCCTGCGACCCCTTTTTGTCGTCGAAGCTCAGTGCAGACCGCGGCGTATACCACCATGCGTTACGCGGCTTAAACAGCGAAGCGGTTCGAAGGCC
>CBDTVC010000286.1:0-4809 GCA_965363925.1 uncultured bacterium
GGCCGAGGTCAAGTACGAATCCAGTGCATCAATAGAGGTATCCGAGCCAGCGTAGATCGAAAATAGCGACGGACCCTGCCAGCGAGTACCCTGTTCGGCCGCCTGAAGAATGGTGTCCAGCTCAGACGCCGACGATTGAACGACGTACGCCGTTCCAAGGCTCACGGCCTGCATCGCCAATCCCGCTGCAACAGCGTACCGTGCACCGTCGTCGGTCAATCCTGATGTGCCTGTCGGAATGTTGTTGATCGATAACAGCACCTTGATCGGCATATCAGACGCGAGGATATCCAGTAGCTCGCCACGATGCAATTGGGAAGAAAGCGAGGAGCCTTTCAGCCGCACGACATACGGCGGACAAAGCGCCGCTTCGTCCGGGGCCACGTGCTCAAAACTGAATCGAGCGAAGACCGGATCGTGCCGGTCCTCCGCATATTTGCCTGTAACCTCGAGTTGAGCAATTCGAACGGCTTTAGCGAGAGCGGTTACGACTCTGCGGTCCCGTCGGACCAGCGCGACAACCTCGGAAAGGCCCTCATCGCCAACGATAACACCGGGTGACCGGGCGGCTGCCAGTTGTCTCGGTAGTTGCCGAAGATCCGCAGCAACCGATTCAAGTCTTGATCGACGCCTTTCTGACAATCCATCTCCATGGTCGGTCTCCCCAATGATTTCAGACAACGCGTCAAAATCAAGTTCATCCGCGAAGGCTTTGCCAACAGATGCGGCAAGATGGTCCGGCGCACTTCCCTCCGACGACTCACTGAAGTCTCGTCGAAGTAGTTCGTCGATCTGAACAACGAGTTCGTCAACAACCTTACGCATTGAATCGAAATCGGTGCTCCAATGCAGCCCGTGTGCGTGGTCGATCAGGGTCGCGTGTGAGGCGGGCGAGCATCCAAGCAGTCCGCCGTCTACAGCAAGTCCCTCTCGTGAAGTCGCATCCGAACCAACTGCAAAACCCGACGCCAAATCCCACAGCTCAGTGAGTAGACGATCCGGATGATCCTCGGCGAGCCGCGTTATCCCAGCTTCCACTTTGAGCAGTTCTTTCGTTTGGTCGACACTCGTTCCGGCCGCCCCGTTCCGAACGATCATACCGTCAACAATACTTGAAAGCGAAACGGCAACGCCCGCACCTTTTGTGATTAGACAGAACGGATAGGGAGTCCTTTGGGCCGGGGCGTTCAGGTACGGATAGAGCGAGAGCGGAATAAATCCCGAATCGCAAATACTGCGTCCCGCGACAGCACCGTGGTTATGAAACGCCAACATCTGTTGAAGTGCCACATCCGATCCCCCCGGCTCCACCGCACCGGTTGGAATGCGGAGATTTCGATCTTTCGGATAAAAGTCAGTAGAGACTTCGTAGTCGTTCCACAACAACTCGACCATGTCCGGCACATCGAGGTTACCGACTTCCATTGACTCCACTTCACCGTTGGTCTTGACGCTTCCAGAGGGGTCGCGAAACACATCGGCAGAAAAACGTCCAGTGGCCTGGTCAACGGCGCTCACGGAAAGAAATCGGCTGATGATCAGCCTGACAACAGACTCCTCGAACAGACGCGCGCGCCGTCCGTCCTCACCCTCTTCAGGTGCGTTGAAGGCGAAGATCCGGATTGACTTTTCCCTGATCACGTTTCGTATCGATTCGGACAGTGATTGCCAGATCAGCTCGGGGCCATCGGCGGCATGGTCAATCACAACTGCGCTGCCGTCAGCCAGGGCGTTGATTTCACCCGCCAGCCCGTGACGTCGCGCTCCCCCAACGATCAGTGCCATCACTGATCCGTCTGCCGTGCCTGGTTGTTTTTCCATCGATGTGACAGACAAGAACGCATTTCCTTTTGATGATCCATGCGAAACGGTCGCCGATTCAACGCCGGCACCTACCAGGTCCGCAGCAAGCTGCCGCGCCAGGGTTAACGGCCGTGCAGAACGAATTCCAAATACCGGGCTGGACGGGTCTTTGTGAACCGGTTTTTCGGCTTCGCCGGATTGGTCCGAAAGCGAATAGGACCTTCCGGTCAGGTCAGCAAACCGGGCCAGGACCTGCTCCAACAGATAGCCGGCGTCGCGCCGCAGAATTGCCGTTTCGAAATCACCCTCGGGCCGAATCGGTATTCTTCGCCGCTTTGGGCCAAAGAGTTCACGTTGGTATTCCGTCGGCGTATCAATCAAATCCGAAGGAGAACCCACCAGGGACCGGAGTTGTTCGCCCGTTGCAAACCGGGTAGCCCCAAAAACAAATTTGTTAAAATCGTTCTCAAATCGAACGACACAAGGACAGAGCGACAGCTCCGAAAGTGCGTTCGCGATGATGAGCAGATCGGAGGCTTCCTGCGCGTTCGCGAAGCGGCCGGTCAATGAAACAACGAAACCAAGCATTGTGTCTGAGGGGCGATCCGCTGTTGGCGACCGCCCGACAGAACACACCACAAACGGAGTTGCGGCTGATGTTCCGGTTACCCGTGCCCCCGAGTCATGGTCTGGGCCAATATCCGTGTCTTCGCCAACAAAAGTGCATCGCACACCATGGGACGCAAGAGCAGCGGTCTCTTCAAGCCCGGTGCGGGCATTAACCACTACGACTGGATCGTCGACAACTGAACCGATTCGTTCCGTCGGTACGTTTTCGGCATTCGCCGACTGTCCCGACCAAAGTGTACTAACGGAGGCCGCACTTTCACGACTGACGAACAGGGCGTCGCCGCACAAATAGCTCGTTCGAACGATGGCTCCAAGCCAATCTGCCGGGGTCAGCGTTGAATCTGCGCTCTCCGATTGCTCGGGAGGCAGTGCCTTCACATAAACTGTCTCGGTGACGCCTGGGATGGAATCAGGAGTCGATGTTGACTGCAAACTTGTCGAACTCACGATCCATTGCCTCCTTTCTCATTGCCATGGAGATTGCCTTCCGCGGTCGGCGTACCTCGTCATAACATTCCAGTGATTCGTTCCGGTAGAGAATCCCGACGGGTTCAACATCGACCATCTCACCAATTTCGCGGGCACGATTGATGTTGGATGGATCGTGCTCCTTCTGATTGGTATACACTTTCCCAAGCTCGTCACTTACCTGAACTCCATCTTCGTGATGGAGAAGCAGGAGTCTCTTCGGATCTTCGATCAGGCCGTCGTGAAAATTCGGAAGAAAGTGTGGACATCGCTGGGCGATGCGAACAAACGAAAGTCCGCGATGATGGTAAGCAGCGTGAATAATCTTGTAGAGCTGCTCCGGAAGCCACTCGACAGCGTTTGCCACGAATGAAACGTTCCCGACGCCCATGGTCGTACTCAGAATATTCAATGGCTCGGTGTAGGAGCCCGATGGCGTGGTCGAAGTCTTGAGGCCTTTCGGAGAAGTAGGCGAAGCCTGCTTCTTGGTCATGCCATAAACCTGGTTATCGTGTACCAGGACAACGAGGTTCATGTTGTAACGAATTGCATGAATCCAGTGAGCAGTACCGATACTGCAACAGTCACCGTCGCCCATGTTGACAAAGACGTTCAGGTCCGGTCGACGGATCTTTACACCTTCCGCGATTGGAAGCGCGCGTCCGTGTAGCCCGTGGAAACCGTAGGTCCCCATGTGGTGCGGAAAGCGACTTGAGCATCCGATACCCGATACGAATACAGTTTTTTCGGGCGGCAGCTGTTCGTCTCGGCAGAGCTTTTGAACAGCCGTGAGTATCGCATTGTCACCGCAGCCGGGGCACCACCTTGGCACGGCACTCTGATAATCCGACAGGTTGTATTGCGGTTCGTCGAAGTCTAAAGCGAGGGAGGTATTCAGTCCAAACATTGCCACTTACTCCGAAATGAGTTCCAGTTGATTATGCAGCATCGTTTTGATCGATCCGGGTTTCAGCGGTTCACCATGAACGCTGGACCACGAATCGACATCCACCAGATACCGGGCCCTGAGCAACAGCGCGAGGTTTGAGTACCGTCTGTTGTCCTCATCGATGAGTTCTTCATCGAGACTATCCGAGTAGTTCATTTCAACAGCAATGACTTTCTTGAACCGTCGCATGATCTCACCGATTCCCGACGCCATCGGCTGAAGAAACTTCAGGTGCAGTGCCGATACGCTGTGACCATCCTCTGCCATCCGGTCTACCGCTTCGTGGATAGCGCCCTGTGTACTTCCCCAGCCCACCATAAGAATGTCACCTTCATCATCACCGTACACCTCCGGCGTTTTCAACGTCTTCTGGAAGGCAGCGAGCTTCATGCTTCGGTTGCGGGCGCCCTCCTGGTTCACACCGCGATCATACGCTACCTTTCCGGCCCGATTGTGTGCAAGACCGGTTGTGGTGTACATGCCGCCGGCCTGCCCCGGTATGAATCGCCGCGACAACCCGGTCTTCGCATCCCAGTCGAACGGGAGCGCTCCTTCGGGAAGCGGGCTCTGGTCGATTGGCGGTGCAACCCAGTCTTTGCTGAACTCGGGACGCACAAATGGCGTCTGGCCGGTCGCGAGGTTTGCATCGGACAAAACGATGACCGGCATGCGGAAGGTCTCGGCGATCTTCCGTGCCGTGAGAATCGAATAAAAACAATCCTCAATAGTCGCTGCCGCCATTACAATCTTGGGGGCGTCTCCATGTGTGCTGAATAAAGCGGCGAGCAAATCGCCCTGTTCAACTTTTGTAGGCAGGCCCGTGCTTGGCCCACCACGCTGGACATTCACGACAACGAGCGGAATTTCAGCCATCACCGCGAGGCCCAACAATTCCGTTTTAAGTGCAATTCCGGGCCCCGACGTAATCGTCACTGAGCACTTACCGGCGTACGACGTTC
>CBDTVC010000287.1:0-4798 GCA_965363925.1 uncultured bacterium
ATTGTGCCGGGATTGTGGCCCTTTGCTTTAAGAGCACGCTGAATCGACATCATGTTTGCGCGAGTGACGTTCACATCACACAGAACCGGCATCCAAACAACATCTCCGTCCGTAAGCTTTTCGCGACGAGTGATTGTTTCGTACTCGGCAGGAATCGCAGTTCTGACTTCCCGAGCTGGGTCTTTGACTACGCGTTTGGTAATCGTTTCATAAACGGGCGGCGTCTGTACTGTCTTTGTATACAGTTTCTTCGGAATCCGTTTTGTGACCGTCTGATATTCGGCCGGTATGGAGACCTTTCGATTTGTCGCTGGAGACTTCTCAACACGACGCGTGATCGTGCGGTACTCTGCCGGAATATCCACGAGACACATCAACTGCCCCGAGTTGCTTTTCGTCACGAGGGCACCACTGCCGTCCCGCACGGCGTTACCGTAGATACGACCCGAGCTTGGCTTCCACTCAGTCCGGGCTGCAGACACCATCACTCGCTCCGAAACCGTTTCATACGTTGCCGGGACAATCTTGAGCTGTTCGTAGGCGTCGCGTACCATTACACGTTCAGTCACCGTTTCGTACTCGACAGACTCCACTTCGATTGTGCCGTCAGACAAGGTGCGAATACGCGGCTTTTTCGCCCCGGTGTACGGATTACCATTCTCGTCGACAATCGTAAGTTTTTCACCGCCTTCCCGGACCAACACTCGCTCCGTTACCGTGGTAAATGTGGCAGCAACAACTCGAACGCTTTCGCTTGCTTCACGGCGGACAACTCGCTCCGTCCTCGTTTCAAACGTCGGCGCTGTAACTACACGGGCATAACACTCTCCCGCTTTTGCTCCATCCGGCAGACTGACCATTTCCTGGGCAGTCGCACTCTGCGTAACAAACAGCAGAGCTATCATTAATGATTTACCAATTAAAAACTTCATATTGCTATAACCTCTTTGAACTTTGGTGGACAAAAACAAATCAGTCGCCACGCACCAAACTCATACCCGGACTGATCCTGTCTGAATGATTCCGCGCCAGGTGGGGTAAGGGCACATGCGACTAGATCGCAGCAGAATCATTATAGATATGGCAAGATACCACTACACTGGCTTGATGCCGTCCTACGGACTCACTAATGTGCCTCAATATGTTTGCGCCAGACGTTCTTCACACGTCCTCCACGCACTTGACGGCAATGAGCTACGAATGAGACCCTGAATCGTCCTGGGGGGTTGTCTAGAAGCAGAAACCAGGAACTACGAATCCAGCCAATTTACTTCCGACAGGCCATCGATTAGGCGATGTGCAGTCAAGTCGTGATCGATCGGAGTTATCGAAACGTAACCGTTATTAATGGCCTTCAGATCTGTATTGGGCCCTTGGTCCATATCCACAAATCGCCCGGACAACCAATAGTATTTTTCGTCAAACGGATCGTGACGCTCCAGAAACTCCTCTTCCCAACGCGACCGAGCTTGCCGGGTGACGAGGGCGCCTCTCAGATCGGCAAGCGACACAGCCGGCACGTTGACGTTTAGTAATGTACCAGGGGCAAGGCCGTCTGCTAGTACGCGCTGACAAATACGCTGAGCCACCGATGCCGCCACGTCAAACTGTAGGTGCGAGCCGTAGTCGCATAGGGAAAACGCTATCGCATCGATGCCCAGTACCGAGGCCTCCGTCGCAGCGCTTACCGTTCCTGAGTAAAGTACGTTTACGGCCGTATTGGCTCCGTGATTAATGCCACTTACTACCAGGTCTGGCGGGTCATCCAGGATCTTGTCAATGGCAATCTTGATGCAGTCTGCAGGGGTCCCTGTAATCGCATAAGCCTCAACATCCGATTCACCCTCATCGCTTAACTGGAACGGCCATCTGCGAATCCGTACCGGCGTCCGCATTGTGATCGCATGACCAACAGCGCTCTGTTCTTCCAGCGGAGCAACAACACAGACATCGCCAAGGGATGAGACGGCGGTCGCGAGGGCGCGAATTCCGCGAGCGTCAATGCCGTCGTCGTTACAAACCAGAATGAGTGGGCGGGATCGTTTGGTCACGTTTAGTAGCTCTCCTCTGACGACGGAAACTCACCGGTACGAACATCGGCAACAAAGGCACGCACGGCGTTGGTCATGGCCTCGGTTAAGTCCGCATAGCGTCGCACAAACCGAGGGCTGAAATCTTTGGTCAGTCCAACTGCGTCATGAGTGACAAGCACCTGGCCGTCACAGCCGGGTCCGGCTCCAATTCCAATCGTCGGAATTGCGATTGATTGACTGACTGCCTCCGCAAGCTCCGAAGGAATCTTCTCAAGAACAATTGCGAAGCATCCCGCCTTTTCGAGTTTACGAGCATCACTCCGCAGTATATCTGCCTCGTCTTCTTCTCGTGCGCGGACCTTGTACGTACCAAACCTATAGATGCTCTGCGGAGTCAGGCCGAGGTGTCCCATTACCGGAATTCCTGCTTCGATGATTCTCTTTACGGCGGGGACCACAGCCGCCCCACCCTCTAGTTTCACCGCATGTGCGCCAGATTCTTTCATTACCGCTATGGCGGATTCTAGCGCTCGTTTTGTGTTTCCTTGGTACGATCCAAAGGGCAAATCCACAACGACCAATGCACGCGTCACACCACGAACAACACACTGGGCGTGGTAGATCATTTGGCTTAACGTTACGGGTAGGGTCGTCTCGTGCCCTGCCATGACGTTCGACGCCGAGTCACCAACCAGCAGGACGTCAATGCCCGCATCGTCCAATATTCGTGCGGACGTGTAATCATATGCCGTGAGCATAGCGACAGGGATCGAGGCCTTCTTCATCTCTTGCAGCGTCTGCGTCGTGACGCGTTTGACACTGTCAGGATCGATTGAACTTGTTCGCGTGCTCATGGGGTTATTCTGTCGCTCGTCGAGCGGATTGTTGCGAAAGTGGCGTCGAGTCTCCACTTCAATTAGTCCAGCAAAATGGTAACAATACGCGGCGATCGGGAGATGGACGATGGATATGAAGGGAATATACTATATGCGTGACTCAACGAGCCATCGTGTCCGCCAACGTGATTTGTCGACATGATAAGCTAAGGGGCGGGCGTCTCTACCGCCAAAACGACAGCAGGGGTACTTCCGTGAGAAAGCACCCCTGCGACGATACCGATCGCCTCTGAATTAGAGCCGTTAGTTCGCGTTCGCAGACAATTCCTTTTCCAAATCCACGCCGAGCTTCGAAGCCACCAGATTCGTGATGTCCATGATCCGATCCGGATTCACGTACAGGATACCTGGGCTCTTCAAGACAATGTCCAAGCCTTGTTCAGCGGCAACCTGGTCCACCGCTCTTTGCACCTTTTCTACAAGCGGGGTCATCAATCCTGCCTCAAATTGCGACACTTCACCCTCTTTCTGTCCCTGCAATTGCTGCAGGGTAAGGTATTGAGTGTTGAGTTCGTCAGCCCGTTGCTGCCGCTTGTCTGGCGGCAACAGATCGGCCTGCTTTTCGAACTTATCGTAAGCCTGCTGGAATTCATCCGCTTTGGCCTGAAGCATTTCCTGGCTACTCAGAAGCTGACGTTGCACTTTCTCTCCGATCGCCTTGTACTCTGGGACGTAGATCAGAACGAGCTCCGCGTTCGCAAAACCGACCTTCAGATCCTGGGCAACAGCCGTTTGAGAATTTGCAGGTCCAGCGAACAGCAGGGCTGCAATTGCCAAACTGCTTGAAAATTGTTTTAGAAACGTCATTTAGTGTTTCTCCGTATGTGTTACAAAAGCTGACATGTCCTATGCTGCAGAACTGGGAACCAATTCCCCGAAATCGTTCGCGACGAGAATCGACTCCACGGTGCAAAGCAAATGATCCGTGATTGTCGCCGTCAATGACGAAGCTGCAAATTGGTTCCGTTTCTTACAAGCAGTTTCGTCGTACCTATAACGAGCTAGTTGCCCGGTTTTCCAAGTGAATCTGCATCCAGGCCAAGTTCTTCAAGGACCTTTTCGCTCAAATCATGCTGGGTCCTAGCATACAAAAACAGGAAATCGCCTTGCCGATCGAAGACGTAGTCGTAACCATCTCTGGTTGCGACCTCTTCGATGGCAGCGAGAATCCGCTCTTGGAGAGGACGCATTAAGTTGTCCTCCTGAACGAACAGATCACCCTCCGGGCCGAAATACTTCATTCTTAGCCGTTCGATATCCTCTTCTGTACGGACGATTTCTTCGCGTTTGCGCGTTTGTTCGTCTTTCGTATAGAGTAATTCCCGAGCCTGATAAGTCTGAAACATATCCTGCAGTTCGCTGCGTTTCTCACGCAATTCAGATTCCCAATCGTTTGTCAATCGCTCGATCCGTTGTTGAACGGTCGCATATTCAGGCAGTTTCTTTAGAATTGCCTCTGAGTCCACATAGCCGATGTTTTGCTGGGCAAAAACCGGCATCGCAAAAAGCAATGTGGTCACGAAGCCAAGCGTTAGTCTCTTATTCATACCAAAAGTGTCTAGATAACTGGATAGTCCCGATCAGTTTCAACGGCCATCTCGCACAAACAGTCTCGATTTGGGGCCAAACCTCTCATCACCACTACTACTGGCCAAATCCTTGCCCAATTGTAAACTGGAAGAGCCATTTCTTCTCTCCTGTTTGAGTCGTTGTGAGCGGAACGTATTCATCCAGGTTCCGGCCGTATGCGAGCTCAACCATTCCAAGTATCGGGAGGAACAGCCTAATTCCGACGCCAGCAGAACGAAATAGAGACGACGGATTATAGCTTGAAAACCCATTCCACGTGTTTGCGGCATCCATAAACAG
>CBDTVC010000288.1:0-4797 GCA_965363925.1 uncultured bacterium
GCCCCCCTAAGGCTTCTGTGAGTAAAGCGTCAGGGCAACCTCCGGTTGATCGTGCGCAAGGCTCGAGTCGGGCTAGATCGGCAAGTCCAAAGAGCCGGAACGAACGCTCGATTTCCGTCGCCGACGTTTCAGAAAACCCCGATCACAGTCGTGGCGGTAGGTCCGCGGCGTCGCACGCGCCTATTGCATCGGGTGCACCATCAAGTATGCGATCAGGCCCCTCTCTAGTGCTTCCGCGGTCGAGCCTGTTCACAATTATTTCGTCCCTGGGGGTGATCGTCATGCTTGTGGCGGTCTCACTTATTCTCTGGCGCTCATTTAGTGACAGCTCACAGAGCGCTTCTGTAGTAAGTGCGGATGTCGACAATTCGAGCCCCGAACGTGTCTTGACCCCGCAAGAGTCAACCGCTGTGGTTACTCCGCAGATTATGATACCAGAGATAGGGGAGTCGATTGTACTGGACGTGTTTGCGCGTGGGGGTAACCTGAGGCCTATTCGCGTTCGGGTTGATCGAGACCTGCGTCGACCCTACTGGATTGACAAAGACAGTGTAAGAACGTTTCAATTCAAAGATCAAATTGTACTTGAGGAGGGCATCGAACTTGTCTCGCTCTCAATTGGCGGTTTTGATTACCCGCTGGAGCTGAATCCCGGAAATCGACTTGTAATTTCCAGGGACCAGGTCAAGACGTTTTACTCGTCCCTGGCAAGCCGCTAGGGCGACGCGAAGATTCGAAAAGGCCCGTTCGGGCAAACTGAATTTCTGCTCAATCCTCGTTATTGGACCACCCGTCGGTGAATCCGCTTTCTGAATGGATCTTCTTCCTCAAACCCGATCGCTACAGCGTCTAATCTCCGACACGCCGACTACTGAGGTGGCTGAAGCCGAGGTGCGAGGTCTCGTTGACAGCTTGGTCGACATTCTTAACGACCACGCGCGCCGTTACTATGTACTCGACGACCCGCTGATCAGCGACGCTGAATACGACGTGTTGCTGCGGTATCTGTCTTCGCTGGAGCAACGTTTTCCTGGAGCGCGTCTTCCCGAATCTCCAACCCTCCGTATCGGCGGCGAGCCTCTGAAGGGATTTCGAAAGGTGGCACATGCAGTTCCGCTTCAGTCACTTTCGAATGCATTTGACGCGGACGATCTTCGCTCGTGGTATGATCGCTGCATCCGGCTTCTTGAATTGGACGAAGAGTCCGCAAAGCCCGAATTGATTGCGGAGCTCAAGATCGATGGACTGGCGCTCTCGCTTACTTATGAGAACGGTCTGCTCGTACGCGGGGCAACTCGCGGCGATGGATCGGTTGGCGAGGACGTGACGCTGAACGTCAAGACAATTCGTTCAATTCCGATACGCCTTCGCGAGATCTCAGAAGCCGTTGAAGTGGCAGAATTGGAGGTACGTGGTGAGGTGTATATGAAGTCGTCCATGTTTGCGCAGCTGAATGAGAGCCTTGCAAGAGAAGACAAGAAGACGTTCGCAAACCCACGAAATGCATCGGCCGGAAGTTTGCGCCAACTAAATCCGAAATTAACCGCCAGGCGCCCACTATCGTTCTTTGCTTACGGCATTGATGTTCGCGATTCGGCGGTCCTTCATTCTCATGGTGAAGGACTGGGTATGGCAAAGGAGCTCGGCTTTCCCGTAAACCCACATACCCGGGTTGTTGAGTCGATCGATGAAGCGATTGAGATCGTGATGCAGTGGACCAATGATCGAGCAACTCTTGACTATGAGATTGACGGAATAGTCTTCAAGATTAATCAACTCGATTATCAGCTTCGGCTTGGCTCGATTTCGAAGGCTCCGCGCTGGGCAATTGCGTACAAATTTCCCGCGGTTGAAACGACGACGACGTTGCGAGAAATCATTATCAATGTCGGTCGAACGGGAGCCATCACGCCGGAAGCAGTACTTGATCCCGTCGAAATTGGGGGTGTGACAGTATCGCAAGCTTCGTTGCACAATGCCGACTATATCCTTGATCGCGATATCAGGATCGGTGACACGGTGCAGGTAAAGCGCGCAGGGGATGTTATCCCGCAAGTTCTGGGGCCGGTCGTCAGCGCTCGCGATGGTACCGAATTGAAATGGAAGATGCCTGAGCGGTGTCCGGCTTGTGACACGCCGCTCGTTCGCCTGCCGGGGGAGGCAGACTATTACTGCGTCGCCACTGATTGTCCTGCACAATTTATCCGACTCGTCGAACACTTTGCAGGTCGAGCCGCGATGGATATCGACGGACTCGGTTCAAAAGTCGCCGTCCAGTTGGCGTCCGAGGCTGGTGTCCGGACTCTGGCTGATCTCTATGAGTTAGATGTTGCCAAGATGACGGAGCTGGAGGGTTTCGCAACGAAGAAGGCTGAGAAACTGCATGCAGGGATTGAGTCCTCGAAAACCCGTGAACTTTCCAGGCTAGTGTTCGGCCTCGGAATCCGACACGTTGGCAAAACCGTGGCAGAACTCTTGACCTCCAGGTATGCGAGTATCGAAGCGTTGGCATCAGCGACCGTCATTGATTTCGAGGAGATTGACGGGGTTGGACCAAGAATTGCCGAAAGCATAGTTGACTGGTTTGCGGTATCAGACAATGGTAAACTCGTGGCTGATCTCGCGGAACTCGGAGTCAATACGGTACGCCTCGCGTCGGAGGCTTCCGAAACCCATGAAGATTCCGAGTCAATTGTGGGAGAAAAGCCTTTGGCGGGAAAGACTGTCGTTGTAACAGGCTCCCTGGAAGATCTCTCGCGTTCGGATGCGGAGAAACTCGTCAAGCAAGCCGGGGGAAAGACATCTGGCAGCGTTTCCAAAAAGACGGATTTCGTTCTGGTAGGCGCGTCGCCAGGTTCAAAGTATGAGCGCGCCCTGGAATTGGGCGTTACAATTCTTGATCAATCGGCCTTTCTGGATTTGGTGGGACGCGATTAGCATTCGTGTCCGTATTATGTGGCCGCACGAGCACTCCTGCGCTCCGCTTCAGAACCGTAACGCTTTACTTTTCGATGCTTCCACTATTCGACATTCTGGTAATCGCTGTGTATCTGATAGCGGTCACCTATATCGGGTTACGAATCAGTGGGCGTCCACAGAGCGACACCGACTATTTTCTTGGTGGTCGTGATTTACCGTGGTGGGCTGTCTGCTTCTCGATTGTCGCGACGGAGACGAGTACACTCACAGTAATAGGTGTGCCAGCCATCGCCTACGGAGGGTCACTGACCTTTCTTCAACTGACCATTGGGTATATCGTCGGTCGCATCATCGTCGCGAAGGTATTTATTCCAAGGTACTTTGCGGGCGAGTTAAAGACGGCGTACGCGTTCCTTGGTGACCGATTCGGTCAAGTTATGCAGCGGTCCGCGTCGGTTACGTTCCTGTTCACGCGCCTCCTTGCAGATGGGGTCCGTTTGTTTGCGACCGCTATTCCTCTCAAGATTGTGTTCGCAGCGGCCGGTGTCAGCTTGTCCTATCCCGTTATCATCATCGGCATTGGCGTCGTTACAATTTTCTACACGTTTCTCGGCGGACTAAAAGCCGTTGTCTGGATGGACGTCGTACAATTGGCAATCTACCTTGGCGGATCCATCATCGCGCTGTTACTGCTTTCAGGTGATGCGACAAGTGTGATGATGAAGACAGCTCTTGATTCGGGCAAGCTGGAATTGTTCGACTGGAGTTCTTCTGTTTCGTGGCCGGCTGTACTTACCACAAACTACTCTGCGATTGCCGCGATTCTTGGTGGAACGGCACTTTCGATGGCGTCGCACGGCACTGACCAGTTGATTGTGCAGCGTGTTCTAGCGTGCCGTAGTGTCGCTGACGGCCAGAGGGCGCTTGTTGTCAGCGGATGGATTGTTGGCGTGCAGTTTGCCATTTTTCTCGCGCTTGGCCTCCTGCTCTGGATGCACTATGGCGGTGCTTCGATTGCAAGCCTGGGACTTTCACGTGGCGACGAGATCTTTCCGTACTACATTCTGCAGGAAATGCCAACCGGTCTGAAGGGGTTGCTGATTGCCGGTATCGTTGAGGCACGTGGTGCTGAGCGATTTGGCCTGATCGCCGAGAGCTTGCCGGAGGGTGATATGAAACGCTTTTACCAGGCGATCACGCGCTCCGAGCTGGAGCACGAGGATTTGTTTTATCACCTGGCTGAAACTTACTTTGATCCAGTGCAAGTGCTGCCACGACTGGAGGAGCTGCTCGAGGCAGAAGCCGCCATTGTTCGTGAACTACCGATCCGGCCCGCGTTACACTAGGCCTATCGTTTACAATCGGCAAGAAAATGGAAAAATACCTGCAACTGTACGCTGAGCCGGAAGCCACTGCGCTCGAAAACCTGCCGGATACCTTTCCGGGCAAGGCCCCATGGGCGAACGTTGTTGTGATTCCTGCTTGCAATGAAACGTCAGGGTTTTTGCGTTTTCCTCCTCCCTGTGGCGGGCGCTGCCTGATGATCCTGGTGATCAATGAATCACCGCTGGCAAGCGAGGAGGTTTCAAAAAATAACCGAAACCTGGCTGAAGGCATAGAGGCAGGCTATGCCTTACTCTTGCAAAACTCACCCGTGTCAGGTGGTTTCGGCATGAGCCTGTTGCGGGATCCGCGTGCCCCCCGGGACTTGTTACTGGTGGATCGCTTCAGTGCCGGGCGTCAATTGCCCGAGGGGGGCGGAGTAGGGCTGGCACGAAAAATTGGCGCCGATCTTGCCACTGCGCTGATTTATCGCGAGCGAATCCGTTCCGGCTGGATACACTGCACCGACGGCGACGTTCACCTGCCCGATGCCTA
>CBDTVC010000289.1:0-4796 GCA_965363925.1 uncultured bacterium
CAAGCCACTGAGGTTTCAGGACAAAACTTGAAGGAAGGAATACAGGTTATTTCAGCTATCTCTTCCTCAGGGGCTCAGTCGGCAACAAATCCGTTTCAACAGAGTCGGTCCAGCGGCCGGCGATCGTTTGGCGCATTTTAGCCAGCGTGCCTGTGCCTCAGGTTGTGCCTCGCCTTGAGCGCGCAACGGCAAAATGAGACGCATGATCGCGACACGAATTACTTCAGGTGTCGAGTAGCATTTCGACAGCTAGCTCAGACGATCCTACTGCCACAATTTGGCAGACCGCATTAAGAACGAACATTATCACTATGTCAGATCAGCAGTACGTCATCCAAACGTCTGGGCTTCAGAAAATCTACACCATGGGTACGAACGAGGTTCGCGCACTTGACGGTGTTGATTTCCTTGTTGAGAGGGGCGAGATGGTTGCCATTATGGGGGCGTCCGGTTCCGGAAAATCCACGTTAATGAACATCCTCGGTTGCCTTGATTATCCGACAAGTGGCGGATACGTGCTTGACGGACTGCAGGTAGAAAAGATGTCGAAAACCGCCCTTGCAACCGTACGGAATCAGAAGATCGGATTCATTTTCCAGGGATTTAATCTCCTCGCGCGAACGTCAGCACTTGAGAACGTTGAGTTGCCGCTGCTATACGATCGATCGGGAAAGAAGATTGATACGAAGGACAAAGCCACAAAAGCACTTGAAAAGGTTGGGCTTGGCGATCGAATTGATCACGTACCCAGTGAACTTTCGGGCGGCCAACAGCAACGGGTGGCAATTGCTCGAGCCCTTGTTACCGACCCGGCTCTGTTACTTGCAGACGAGCCGACCGGGAATCTGGACTCAAAGACTACGATCGAGGTAATGGCTCTTTTCCAGGAGCTTAATGACCAAGGCATGACCGTTCTGATCGTAACGCACGAACACGATGTAGCACAGTTTGCAAAACGAATTATTGAACTGCGCGATGGCCTCATTATCAAAGACGAATCGGTAAGCGACCGCCACAATGCTCGCACCGAACTTTCCCGATTTCAGAATACTGAATCAGTACTGGCATGAAACCAACAACTTTGATCAAGGTAGCGGGGAAAAGCATCATCAAGAATAAGATGCGGACCCTGCTCACGATGCTGGGAATAATTATCGG
Organism: uncultured bacterium; assembly: GCA_965363925.1. GTDB lineage: Bacteria > Bacteroidota > Rhodothermia > Rhodothermales > JABDKH01 > JAGQWL01. Next base: position 1,159 of record CBDTVC010000289.1, read on the forward strand.
TGTCGGAGCAGTCATCGTCATGGTGGCTATAGGACTGGGTGCCCAGCAGCAGATTCAGAGCCAGATTAATGTGCTTGGCACAAACCTGATTGTCATTACGCCCGGTTCATCCAACCAGGGTGGCGTAAGCAGAGGTGCCGGTTCGTTTAACCGACTCCAGCTGTCTGACTGGGAAAAACTGGACCGGGAAGCCGTTCTTTTGTCTGGCGTTTCGCCGGTGATTTTGACGCGGACGCAAGCGGTTGGCGGCAACGGAAACTGGCGCACATCGATTAACGGAGTCTCCCTCGGCTACCAGACGATCCGCGACTGGAATCTCTCCTCCGGTGTCTTCTTTGACCAGGCAGATATCAGAGGAATCAAAAAGGTTGCTGTACTAGGTGCGACGGTTGCCGAGAACCTATTCCCTGGGCAGGATCCTGTCGGCGAGTCTATACGTCTTCGGAACGTTCCATTCCGAATCATCGGTGTGCTGGAACCAAAGGGACAAACCGCCAACGGTACCGACCAGGACGACGTAATCCTTGCTCCTTACACGACCGTGCAGAACCGCCTAAGCGGTTGGACTTTTATTGGCCAGATTCTCGCCAGCACTACCTCTCCCGCCGAAATACCGGGAGCGCAGGAGGAAATCCGCGCCATCATGAGAGAAGCTCACAAACTTCCAGTCTATGAGGATGACGACTTCACCATCCGCAATCAGACAGATCTCGCAGATGCCGCCCAGGGTACGACGGAAGTGATGACAGTCCTGCTCGCTGCCATCGCAGGCATTTCATTGTTAGTAGGTGGTATCGGAATCATGAACATCATGCTTGTTTCCGTAACAGAGCGAACTCGAGAAATTGGAATCCGCATGGCAATCGGTGCCCGAGGCAGCGATGTACTTACGCAGTTTCTTGTCGAGAGCATTGTGATGAGCATTATCGGCGGCGCAATTGGGGTCCTTGTCGGATTTACGAGTGCGCAGATTGTTGCAAGCGTGACGGGCTGGAATACGGCGATCTCTGCTTCAACCGTTGCCGTAGCTCTAATCTTTTCAGCCTGCGTCGGGATCTTCTTTGGCTTCTACCCTGCCAAGAAAGCCGCTGCGCTAAATCCGATTGAAGCGCTGCGATTCGAATAGTCCACGCAAATGGAATGACTGCGGGTTGCGTTCTAGCGTACACACGCCTGATGAGTCCGAGGCTGCATCTCACGTATTTGGTCCGCTATTGAAGAGCCACGCTTGCCCTACGCGCGATTGATCTACTCGATGTGGTCGTCACTAAGTTCGACGATCTCTTCGAGCTCCAGCAACGGACCATGATCCTGAATTGCCCGCTCGAGTAATCGGTTCAGACGACCTTCAATCTTCGCAAGAACCAGCTCCTCGTCGGTGGCGACGATAACAAACATGTCTCTGACTTTGTTGTCGCGTTCCCGATAATAGATGAGGACCGATTCCTCATCGTCATGCGCCTTGACAGCGAGTTCCCAGCCTTTACGCTCAAACCGCCGCAAAGACGGAATAGCAGACAGGCCGTCCGGCGAGTAGTCGTTCACCTTATACACGCCAGCCTTGACGCGTCGGATGTCGGATAGATATTCTGATGCCATTTCAGCGTCTTCATCGTCAACGCGACGAAGAATCCACTTCGCTAGCCGCAACGAAAACGGACCCAGGTTCATACTGATACCGCGCCCGTAATCGACGTTTGCGGTTGACCGATCGATATCCCTTCGCGCGCGCGAAATTTCACGCGAATAGAAGCAACCGGAAGAAACTGTCGAAGCAAGAATCAAGATGACGAGTGCAGTGCTTCGTCTTGGGACATTCATAATAGCTTGGAGAATTTTTTATTCGGACGACCGTTAATCAAGGACTCCAAAATTGAATTTGCGTCCGATTCGTCCAATTTCCTCGGGATCGATTTCGCCAACAATATTTACCAGCACCGCCTCCCCATCACTCTGATCCAGCGCGAGAACGACCATTCCGGAGATGCGATTGTTCGTCGTCCGCAGATACATCTCGACATGTTCGTCATCCTGCCGTGCACGTACAACCGTCTCCCACCCATCGCGCTCCAGTGACTTGCCAAAGTCCTTAAGCCTGTTCGACGCGCCTCGGAAATCAGAGTCGGCAAGATCGTAAGCGCGAACCTGGATAGCGCGTAAACGGTGCAACATTCTGGACAGATCCGGATCTTCATACCGCGAAGCTTCCGCGATCATGTTCAGGAGGGCGCCTTTGACATTGACTTCAACGTTTGCCTCTGTGCTGAACCAGGAGCTCATCCGCTCAACGTCGATATAGCCAGGATCGTTCTGTAAATCTGTTTTCTGGGCGGAGGCCATGCTCGACCCGAATAGCAGAATCGGCGCCAGTAACACCACGACGGCAAAAGACCAGCGTCGCCGACGCCGTGTTTCCGAGATCCGATGTTCGTCGGCGGGTACCAGACAATTAATGTCGAAGCAATTGGTTTTCAAACGATTGGTTTTCATTTCGTTTTCCTTAACGGCTCAAATCCGTGATACAACTTGTTAATTCTGATTTGCGCTTGCTGGCGGCAAATCGTTTCGATCAACTTCTGACGGCTGTTCCATGAGTACGTGGCCAAAAGCTTCTCTCAAGGGCTTGACGGCATCGCTACGAATTGCGCGACCGGTATTACGGCTCGCATCCGAGACCAGTGCAAGAGCAAACTTGGCTTCACGCAGTGCACGGTCCACTTCCTGCTCGCTATACGCCTCCTCTCCACCCGTAGTCGATCCTGATTGCGCAATGCTAAACGGCTTAACGATCAACAACAATGCAAGACAAGCAGCGGCGAGAAAGATTGCCGTGCGAATCTTGTCAGGCTTTAAAAACGGATAGCGGTTAAAGAGAGAGACGCGCCTCAATGGTGCCCGGCCACGATCGACAAACGAACCACCGATACCGACCGGGTTAATGTCAGGGGTGTGTCTCGTCTCCTGGTTTTCGCGTGCATACTGAAGGACAGCATCTGTGACACCGGGAGGACACAAAGCATGTTCTTGTGTGCGCAACACCGAGGCCACTGTTTCTGCGTCGGCAACCTTTTGCCGGAGTTCCGCATCATTCTTGAACTGCAATTCGAATAGATAGAGCTCGGCAGGCGGCAATTGCTCATCGACAAACGACTCCACTCGCTGATCGTACCACTCCGGATTTTTATTGGCGTTCTGCACTACTTATCCTGCTGGTTGGTTATTGGTCAGGCTAGTCCCGTGGCTGGCCTCGACAGTTGTTCTTACTTGCGGATCTACACTCAAAAATTCATTGTACACATCGTGTAGCGCGCTTCTCAAAGCTCGACGTCCCCGGTGCAAATAGACTTTGACGGTCGAAAGCGGCAGCTCGAGGGCCTCGGAAATCTCGTCATACGAAAGGTCCTGAAACTCCCTCAACACAACGATACTCTTGTACGGCTCTCGTAAACCGTCAACTGATTCCAGAATCTTGTCACGAATGCGTTCACTGTCCATAGTCGAATCCGGACTTGGCGTGGACGCTGCAATTTGGTGACACGCTTCGAACGAGTTCTCGGTCGTGCGATTTCGCGTACGGCGTTTGCGGTAAAGGTCAACACAGGCATTCCGCGCGACACGAAGAACCCACGCGTTCAGGG
>CBDTVC010000290.1:0-4786 GCA_965363925.1 uncultured bacterium
TTTTCGAAACTCGGGTCCATACGAACAAGACGTAACCCGGAAAATTGACTTCCTGACCCTGGAAAACTACGATATGACGCGAACCCGTCTAATCGACCAAAAGCTGGGTTATGAAGCGGACCGCGTAGTCACGTACGTAAAGGATCTCGACTGGTTTGTCGTTTTTGACGCTGTTCGTTTTACAGAGCCGGGCTACCTGACCATGGCAAACATGTGGCACACGCGCCAAATCCATGATCGGGGAGAGAATTGGTACGACACTTCGTATGACTCGCTGAGAACGTTGGATGTTTCTGGTGACGAACGGTTGCTTGTCGTCTTCCCTGACAACAATCAACTCGAGCAGGGGACCGGGACTCAGAGTCGATACTGGCAGCAGGAGCATTTCATGTATCAGTTGGCAGCCCGACACGGATATCGAAACGACATCCAGACGTTTGTAACGGTACTCATCCCGCACGACCAGAAGGTATCACCTGGCGCCTTGGCGGCGACTGTGTCGATGTTGGAAACGGATGGCGCATCAAGTCCGCTGGGCGTCAAGATTGAACGCGACGGCAAGACGTGGATTGTCGGTGCGAAGATGGATCTTGAAGCTGAACTTATCCGGGATTGGCGACGCCCGATGTACGAGTACGAATCGGGAAAAGTGCAGTTCGGCGACTACGAGACCGATGCGTATCACCTGTTTGTTGTTGAAGATGGCAAGTCAGTCCACTATGCCGTTTCAGGTGTCGTCAAGATTTCGCGCAACGGCAAGGTGCTACACGAGCAGTCATCGGCTAAGTTTGGCTTGGCCTTCGATGGCTCACCGGATGCCCCGGGTGTCGGGAAGCTCCGATATTGGGAAGAATCGGTTGTTATCGAGTGACGGTTGGGAAAGGTCACGGCGTAGAGGTCGTCGCTACCGGTTGCCCGAAGCCATTTTAATCGCCTCCGGTTCGCGGCGCAGTGACCGCATGCAATAGATGCCAAACAAAGGACCCGGCACAAGGACGACAAACGCCCACTGCCATCCAACGACCTCGACCAGCGGTGGAATAATCCGGATCGATACCATTGTCAACAGAAATCCCATGCAGGTCTGCATCGTCAGCGCCGTACCGATGTACTCTGGCTTGCTGATTTCGCTGACGGCAGCGCTGAACTGTGCGCTATCCGCGACCACAGCGAAGCCCCAGACGAGGCAAACAATTGTCAGCAGAATCGGCGAGCCGAAAAAGAGGCCGGCCGTTAGCGCACAAATACCGGACAGTGTCAAGCTCCAGATGGCGATCCTTGTGCGGCCAAGTTTGTCCGCGTATTTGCCGGCAAGCACACTTCCGAGTCCGCCGGCAGAAATAACCAGAAAGCCTGCGATTCGAGCAGCCGTTTCGCTCAGATCTGCCTCTGCATAACTTGCAATCAGGCAGATTGGTACCCAGGCCCACATGGCGTACAGCTCCCACATGTGCCCCAGGTATCCGAAATTTGCAAGTCGGAGAGGGCGATGCGAGAGGGCGCGGCTGGCGTTTCGCCACGAAAAGGAAGTGGCTTTCGCGGCATACGGTCCTGGCTTGACAAAAAGTAGAGCTACAGCTGCACCAATAGTTGCGGATGCTGACGCAAGTAGGAGGGACGTCGGCCACGGAGGTAGCCCTGCATCACCGAACAACGAGAAGGACGACAGCAGATACGGAAGTGCAGATCCGACGGTGATGGACCCAACAAGAATACCAATTCCAAAGCCCCGGTCGCGTTGCGTCCACGTCGCAATGAGTTTCATCGCTGGTGGATAGACACCAGCCAGACATGCGCCAGTTACAAAACGCAAAGCCAGCGCTGGAGCAATCGAAGTAACGAACAGCGCAATAGCAGCGTTCGCAATTGCACCGATTAGGGCGCTCACTGCAAAAAGTTTACGTGCTTCAACCCGGTCTGCGAGGTTGATTAATGCGCTTGAAAAAGCACCGACCACAAAGCCAATCTGTACACTCATGGTGAGCCATGATTGCTCTCCAGGAGTCAGGCGCCATTCGATCGTAAGCTGGGGCACAACTGCCGACGCAGAGAACCAAAGCGACATCGCGAGCAGTGAGCTAATAGAAAGCAGTCCGACTGTAAATCGCTTATCGGGAAGTGTTTCGTCTGCTATTGCCACGACTCGAGAGGGCACCGACTAACCCGACTGGGCGATCGTCTCGCGCAGATTATCAAGAAGGTCATCAGCATGGCGTCCTTCATCTTCTGGAGCGAGTGCCCGGTATCTGATCAACGCACTAAACGCATCTTCGTAGCGCCCGTCAATGGCAAGGAGCAATCCCAAATTGAAAAATAGGTTCGGAAACGAGTCGTCGATTGCTGTCGCCAATTCATATTGAACCCGGGCTGCATCCAGATCGCCGCGGTCAAAGAATAGATTTGCAAGATTGAAATGAGATTCGAAGTGTTGAGGGACGTCCTTCAGCGAATTGGTGAAGCAACGCAAGGCCTCCTCCGAATCTCCAGAGTGGAAGCGGATAATGCCCAGATTGCAATAGGCGTCTGCAGAACAGTCACCTTCCTCAATGGCTCGACGATATGCATCTTCGGCCTGTTGACTACCCCGCTCATCAAGAAGCAAAGCCTCCTCAAAAGCACCGGGACGCGACGGTAACGAGAGAATTCGTCCAGATGCCGCCGCCGAAAACATGTCCAGCTGCCGCGAGTTCTCCGTCCGGGCATTTCCTTGTCGCGCCTTCTTAAACCCAAATTTCTCCGGCTTTCGGGTAGGCAATCGGTGTATGGTCCCCATAATATCCTACGATCCAGTTTTTCTGGATGTCGCTTTCTTTGCAGCCTTTCCGGCCTTGGCGGATTTCGCCTTGGCGGTAGTCTTCGCTGCGGTCTTTTTTGGAGCTGATTCTTTTGCAGCCTCTTTCGAGGCAGCTGCCTTCTTCATCGGCTTCTTGGCACCCTTGGCCTGATCAATACTCTGTTTCAGTGCCGTCATGATGTCAACAACAGGTGCCTCTTCTTCCTCAACTGTAACAATCTCCTCGCCAGCGACCTTTGCTTGCACCATTTCAATCAACGCTGAGCGGTATCGGTCCTCAAGCTCGAGATCCCCAAACGTCGTTGACATGGATTCTACCAGTGTCCGTGCGAGCTTGAGTTGGTCCTTATCGGCCGAAACTTCGTCTAGCTGAGGGATGTCGTCGATCTTGCGGACTTCATTCGGAAACCGAAGCTTGTATAGCAGCAGGCCCTCGTCACGGGCCGTCAGTAACATGATGCTTTCCCGATCCCGGAGGACCACCCGTCCAATGCCCATCTTGCCGGTTTCCTTGAGAGTTTCCCGCAGTAAACCATAGGCCTTGGCGGCCACCGGCCCATCCGGCCCCGCATAGTAGGGGGAATCGTACAAGGTTGGGTCAACCTCACTTGAGTCGACAAATCCTTCGATCTCGATGATTCGAGTACTTTTCAAGCGGAGTTTCTCGAAATCCTCTTTCTCAATAAGAACGTATTTATCCGGTTCGTATTCATAGCCCTTTACGATATCGCCGCCCTTCACCGACTCGTCACACTTCTTGCACTTCTTATCGTATCCGTTACGACCGAAGTCCTCCTTGTGCAGTTGGTTGAAACTCACGACCTGCGCTGCTTCGATTGCGCTGTAGATCCTGACAGGAATTGTGACCAGTGAGAATCGGATGTGCCCTTTCCAGATCGCTCTCATGATAGTATTGATGGCTGGTTGTTCTTATGGCAGTGTCTCAAAATCGTCCCTTCTGAAAAGCGTAGTCTCACAACGCCCTTCGGAACATCTCGGCACCTTTTCCTCACTAAAACCATTCCCAGCGAAAGCGCTTACGTTGCAGCAGTCATTCGGAAGCCCATTGTCCGAAAGCGCCGCGTTGACAACGTTCGCTTTGCGTCTGAGCAGTGCAATATCCTCCGTTCCCTGGTACGGTATCTTGCCCATTGCTGATCACACTGGTTCATCCCCCACGCTGCAAGGTACGAGAAACTGTGGTCGTTGCACATTAGTTTCACATATTCTCTTCACACATCCTTGTGACATCGCAGGCGCTCCGTGGGTGATCGCCGTTCGCCAACCCATGGCGTTGGGTACGCTCATTTTGTTCGAATGGGATAGGACGAATGCGGACAACGCTGAACCGATGATGAAAGACAGTGCAACAAGCCGAGCGAAGCACCACTCACATCAAGATTGAATTCAGGCGTGGTTTAGGATCGAGGGGCGTGACACTTGACACGCGCTGGCACCGTCGAATCGCGCCGTCGGCAGGATTGAACGTTTACCCAAGGTCCGGGCGCATCGACAAAAATACCGGTTCGCGAAACGTGCCGTTCTTGGTGATCGACGCGTACTGGACGGCGCACCAACGAACCGGTTCGACCCAGGTCGTTTGCTTGTCGTCAACTGGCTTTTCACCTATAGCTCTTGTAGTTACGGGTAATTGTTCAAGTTCTTTGAGAATATTCTTCATGGCAGCAGTCGTAAAGCCTGTGCCGACCTTGCCACGGTAGTTTAGCTCGCCGTTGTCCTCAATTTCGGCAATCTGCAGCGCTCCAAAAAGCTTCTCTCGATCACCCTTGCCCTCCGTAAAACCGAGTATGACGCAATCAGCCGTGTTGCGAACTTTCACTTTCTTCCAGGCTTCGCTTCGTCGCCCCGGAGAGTAGCGTGCGGACGGGTCTTTGGCGATGACTCCTTCGAGGGCCATCGTTTTTACAGCCTCAAAAAAAGCCTCGCCATCGTCAAGAATCTCGCTTACACGATAGCGAGTGTCGCGCCTTA
>CBDTVC010000291.1:0-4783 GCA_965363925.1 uncultured bacterium
TCCGGGTTACGACTTGTTCGTATGCACCCGAGTTTCGAAAATAGTCGAGCACTGATTGCCCTTCCGCTGCGGCGTATTCAGGTGACGCGTAGCGCATCTGTCCGTCGTCCTGTCCCAACGCAATTTTGCCGGGACGCACAACAACGCGGTTGTGGTAATAGTCTGCCCGCCAGGCACCATACGGGCCTGAAGGCATGTAGTCGCGATATCCACCGTCATGGAGCAAGACGGAATTGTTCTTCATCAACATCACGACACTGTTCTCATCTGAGTGTCCGTGATGCATTTTCTCTTCTTCAACGGGTATGGTTGTGCGGAGGTATTCGCGAAACAACCACCCGCCGTCTCCCTCATCCCGGTAATTGTACAACATGTACGTACTTTCGGCATCCCAGCCATCTCGAAACACAACCTTCTTCCCAACAAGGTCCTCCAGCACTTCCTGCGAACCAGACTCTGGCATTTCGGCGTCTAGTGAGAAGTCGCCCCACAAAAGAGCATCCGAAAGACAAAGCGCAGTGAAAACGCTTCGCCGTTCTGGCATAGGATCGAGATATTTCCGAAAGTAGCTCGCAGCCGCCCAGCGGAAACGCCCATCACCTGTTATCGCCGCTGCTTTCTCGAAAACCGGAATCATGCGATTCCACGAACTACCCCACGCCGCATCACCGAAATCCGGAATAATCCCGCCCGGGCTTATCAGTTTTAGGAAGTATTCAAAGTAGTATTGCATCACGGGCGTCCGATACAGGCTCTCATCTTCGCGAACATTACTAGCGTAGCCGAGCAATGAATAAAGCCAGATCGCGTGATATCCGGTAGCGTCTTCTATCTCCCATTGTCCCCAGTTATCATCAGCGATGGCTTCACCTGCCATCTTCCAGATATTCTGTCGCGGATGATCCGGCAACACTTTCGCAACGTACGTCATCGCCTCAGCCCTGAGCATGGCTCGGTTCATCGGGCCCCACTCCTGAAAGTTGACAAGGTAGTCTGCACTTTCTGCGAGGTCTTGTGTCAGCTCGTCACGGTCCGCCTGAGTCAGGCGACCATTCTGCTCAAGCGTCTCGAAGGCCTGAACATATTTGCCGAACGGAAAGATGTTCGGAATAGCTGGCAATCCATCACTGTACTCCGCTCTCGTCAGATAAAAATCTTCGGGATAGAAGTCACGATAGTCGCTAAAATACTTGAGCAACTCTTTTGCGCGATCGAGATACTTGGTGTCTCCTGTCAGTTCGAAGACGTTTGTGGAGAGTGCTGCGAGGTATAGATCGTTCGACGGAGGGCCGTATCCGAACACCCACTCAAGGTCGATGCTTTCTACCCACGTTTTCCGTCGCGCTTCGAGGTTGTCCCAGTTTTCATCCGCAGTGGCGATGACATACGCCTTGTATTCTGCTTCAGAAACTGCACGTAACGACTGAGCATGAACAACACCAGAAAGTGCCGGGGCGCCTCCGATTGCGAGTAGCAACAGGGCGGTGACGAAGCGGGATAATTTGGACATGGAATCAAAGTAGACGTGAAGCAGGGTAGTAACCTTTAATGCTAACGTTCCTGTGTGACCTTTCAAATCATTTTGCGATCATTCATTCCATTCCGGGACCTTTTAAACCATTCGGGTTCTTTTACTGTCCGAATGAACTATCAAGCCACCATATCGGTCTCGAATGTGAAACGCCTCACCAGATTACAGTGCTTTGATCCACGCCTCGACCGTGTCTGCCAGCTCAACCAGAACATCATCGTGTGACTTCCCAGTTCGTTTGGGAACGCCAAAGGAATGGTCTCCCTGATCCACGAGATGGAGAGTCGCTCGTTCCAGCTTATCAACCACATCCGTAAGAAGGTCGAGTTGCCCAAGCTTGTCGCGACTTCCCTGTAGAAAAAGCATCGGTATCTTCACGGACGCCAAGGCATCCGCCCTACTCGTGCTCGGCTTCTTGGGCGGATGGAGTGGATAGCCAAAGAAAACCAAACCTGCAATTGGCTCGTCGATTCCTCCTGACACCAGGTTTCCAGTCATTCGTCCGCCCATCGATTTCCCCCCAGCGAAAAGTGGGAGATCCGGAAATCTCGAATGCATCCATCGAATCGCAGCGTGCGTGGCCGGCAATAAAACGTTCGGGCGATCAGGGAAGCTTCGTCCGGCAGCCCGGTAAGGGTAGTTGAAGCGAAGTGTTGCAATTCCTCTCACCACGAGCATCTCGGTTACCCGCTCCATGAAGGCATGATTCATACCAGCACCAGCTCCATGGGCAAACACAAAAGCAGCAAGTGGATTCTCTCCAACGCATAATTCTGCCTCCAGCGGTTCATGGCCCTCAAATGGTATCAGTTGCGACTTTGGCAAGTTGACTTTTGGCAATGGAAACGGGTACCGGGAGTCGACCAGATTAGGCTTCCTAATCGTCCGGCACCTTGGATTCGCGTTCGATTCGGGAGCAGAGAGCCGCTTGATAGGCGTCACGATAGCCGTGGGTCTGACGCGAGTGTCAGCATTTTCGGCTTGTCTTCAGCCTCCAGTCCGGCTCTGACCGATCAGAATCTCAAAATTGAGGTTTTTGTTCGTAAAAAACACTGTCGAACTGCAGCAAAAGGCGGCATTGGCGCAATTAAGAAATGCACCGTGAATTCACTGCGGAACAGGGCCTAATTGCTGTAATTTTCAATGTTTGCAGAAAATGCCGTGAAAGTTGTAAGAAAGGCCTTTGTTAGTCGACGCTGCAGTGAACTTGTCTCGCTAACAGAAGTCTATTTAGAAAATTTCCGGGCAGTGCGGGTCAACGCTAGGCAAGGCCAGTAGTGCAAGGCCTATTCGCACCGTTCTCGGGCTACCGATTACCTAGCTAGGTTGCTCCAACCCATCGAGCCTGGGAAACGTAGTTGTCTGGCTCCTCGATTAGCTCCTGAAACCGAAGTAACGATATCCATGAATCTGTTCCCTCCTTTTGTTCGCACGCGATCATCGCTTAATGCGAAGGCTATACTGCTAGCATGTCTGTTCCTCTTCTTCGGAATGGCCTCGAACACAGTTGCCCAGAGCTACGACGTTACGGTGTATGTCGACCCGAACGGGAACGACGGTAACTCCGGCACAAGCGGAAGTCCGCTTAGAACTGTGCAATTCGCAGCCACACTTGCCTATCAGAATAAGAACAACGATCTCAGTACGCGGGTGTTGATTCGCCCAGGTACTTACCGGGAGAATGTCGACTTGACAACCTGGACGAACTGGGTAACCAACGACGCAAACAATGCCGAGTTGATGACATTCGAGGGTACGGATGCCAACAACCTACCCGTAATCTCTGGCGCCGAGCTTTATACAAACTGGACGCCAGCCGGAAACCTGTATACGCATAGTTGGACTGAAAATTGGGGTGTATATGATGCGCCATGGACCGACCCGCTGGCAAATCCTGACGATATTGTTCTCCGGCGGGAAGCTGTTTACGTCAATGACAATCGCCTGGACCAGGTTCTTTCGCAAGGCGAACTGGTTGCAGGCACGTATTTCATTGATGAGCCAAACGACTTGGTTTATGTCTACCCACCTTCTGGCGTAAATCTTCCTGCGGCCCAAGTTGAACTGGCAATCCGTAAGGTTGCTTGGGATTGCCAGTACGAATACAACGTAACCGTCAAGAATTTGCGCTTCGAGAAGACGACCGATGAATGGGACAATGCTCGGGGCGCTTTTCGAGCAGTTGATTGTGACGGGCTCACGTTGGAGAACGTCGAGTTTCGATATGCTAACTGGACTGGTGTGTATATCGGCCAATCGGAAGACGTCACGATTTCCAACATGAAGGCAAACGACAATGGAGGGCGCGGATTTGCTACGTGGAGAATTGACGGCTTGCTGATTCAAAACAGCGAAAGCCTTCGGAACAACTGGCGCGGCTACCTTGGCGGATTTACGGGTTGGACGGTTGGAAACAACGTTGAGTCAAGCCATAACGTTCAGCTTCTAAACCACAATGCGTCGGATAATTTTTCCCGCGGGTTATGGTTCGACACAGACGTAGTCGACGCCGTGATCGACAATGCCACAATAAACGATAACCTGAATGATGGCTTCTTTCTGGAAGCCGTACAGGGTCCGATCACGTTGAAGAACTCGGAGATTAAGCGCAACCTTCGAAACGGTTTGTTCAGCGGGATGGCAGAGAAAGTAACGCTGCGCAATAACATTTTTGAAGACAATGGGCAAGCTGCGATCGTTATCTCCGGTGACAACAACGGTCGTGGAATCAACATTTTCACTTTACCACAAGGCCAGAACTATTATACGGTCCTGACGCGATGGTGGACGGTTGAGTTCAACGAGTTCGTTGGCATCGGGCCCTACCTAATTGGTACAACCGTAAACAACACTCGCTGGTCGGAGTTCATCGGCAACCTGACTGCCAACTACAACCTTTGGTGCGACGACTCCAAGACCAATGTTTTCCGTCGCGACGGAGGGCAGTTGCTGACGATAGCTGGATGGCGCACTCATACTGGAGAGGAAGCCAATTCGCAATTCTGCGGCACAGTTCTTCCGGTAGAGTTGGCGTCATTCGACGCGCTGGTCGACGGCGATGATGTGCTCCTTCAATGGCAGACCTTATCAGAAACCAACAACGCCGGTTTCGAGATCGAACGAGAAACGATCGCTGGGTTTGAGCGCGTTGGTTTCACCGAAGGCAGCGGAACGACCGCAACGGCGACCGATTATTCGTTCCGTGTATCCGAAGTCCCTGCGGGTACGCACCGATTTCGACTCAAGCAGTTG
>CBDTVC010000292.1:0-4777 GCA_965363925.1 uncultured bacterium
ACTTATAACTGCTGAAGGGGCGTCGTCCAGCGAAACATCGATCGGAAAGCTGACTTCAGTCCGCTCTGCCTCACCAAGGAGATCAACGGCGTTTTTAGACGCCTTCGGGAGTATGCAGATGTCACCTGGCACAGACTGATTGAAGTTCGAATTGTGGCCCTGCCCGCTTGAGTTGCGCCAGCCTTGAAGCGTCAGGTCGTTGTAATCAGGAAATCCGAATACATTGTTGCGCGACGGATGGTGCCAGGTATTGTAATCTGCATTGAAGGTCGTTAAGAACTCAGCCCACTCGTCATCTTTGAAATCGGTATCAATTAGCGTCGGGCCTTTTGCATAGGCATGCTGGAAGATCTCCGATCCGAGGAATCGATTGTTCGTTACCGTCCATTCCCGGACACGAAGTGGTAACTCATTGCGTGTCTCAAAATCCTGGATAACGCGCGTTCCGCCGCCAGCAATCAGCAACTGACTGAAGTTCAACTCTACGTCTTCTCTTGTCGCGTTCCGTGCAAACTGGTTTCCGTCAAGTGTCACACGCTGGGAGTAGGTTGTCCGCAGACCCGACCAGCCGTTGTCACAAAAAACACTATTCTTGACCGTTATCGGCCCTTGGCTGGCTTCGATCCATACGCCGTCGAGCAGGTTGTTACTGACATTGAGCCCGTCGAGTACTGCATTGGCGATGTCATAATCCAGCCACAGACCGCGGCTGTAGTTATTCATGGCGGTAAAGCGACGGATAGTCAGACCGTGCATTGACAGCATCTTGTTACCAATCGACCATCCCTGGAAGCCGCCTTGTCGCCCCCGCCAGTTGTTATTGTTCGTTTCCGAATCTTCAATCAGCGTCCGCTTGTTTCGGAACATGCCCCATCCTTGTCCACCGTGATTATTCAGGCGCACATTTCGCAGTACTGCATCCTGTGCTTCGCCGACATACAGGCCCTGCCAGTTGGTCCATAAGAAGTCGGTGTCCTCAATTGTAAGACGATCTGATCCGCTTATGTAAACAGCTGCATTATCATTAGCCCAAGGAGTTGCAGCATGTTGAAAAATTACACCACGGATCGTTACGGCATCTTCGTAGAACTGCTCCCAAAGACGCTGCCGAACAGCCACCTCTATCTTGGCCGTTGACATGTTGGTGCCCGATGCTGGAGCGATGTACACTTTGTCTGCCGATTCATCGACAAAGAACTTCCCGATCGAGACTTCTGATCGTGATAAGACTTGCTCGAGGTACTCGCCATCTACGAAGATCATTTCGCGGCGCAGCACAATCTCCGACATCTCGCGAACCCCTCCCCATGGATCGGGAGCCGGGCCCCAATCATAATTCCAATCGTGGGAATAGACTCCACCGCCATCGCTGACCCAGCCGGTCCAAATGTCCGCGCCCGAGATAACGGCAGTTCCGGAATGCTTTGCTTCAACAAGAATTGGTGTGCGATTGTCGGGGTCGTTTGACGGCCAGTTCGTGTAGCCAAACGAGATCAACGGTTCACGATACGTCCCTGGCAACAGCACGATGCGCGTGCTGTTGTACGCACGCTTCCGTAAAATTGCTCGATCAAGCGCTTCTTGAATCGTCGCAATCGGATCGTTTTCCGTCCCGAAATTACTGTCATGGGCGGCAGAACTGATGGGATCAACGTATATCGTCGCGCTAAACTGAGCGCGAGCGTTTGGAACCGTAATCAGCAAAACGAGCAGAAGGGCGGGGAGAAACAGCTCGGCGCAATAATACTTCCTCATTCAGACAGACCTGGGATGTGACGAAAGCGACTCGGCAGCCACCATCAATCACGTTGCGTGTGGGGAAAACTACTCCTCGTTTGCGGGACAACGGGCAGCACAAATGACTCCAGGTCACGTACTCTACCAGTCAATACGGGGAAACGCCCCCAAGACGAGTGCTGAAAAAATCGGCAAAGCGTCTATTTTTTTTAAGCTTCGAGACAAATGTTTTCTGATGTTCGACAACAGCAGGAAACGATCATGGGTTACGACGGAGATCGAAACCCCGAATCAACTTTGTACTGCACGAATTCCGGCGACACAAACTGCTACCCTCAATAGAACCGGGTGAACGAGTCGCCTCGGTAATTGGCTGCAATAACGGTCTTTGGGCTAAAGCTGCCTCAGCAAAGTACCTTCCGGAATTGTTACAAAGCCTATCAATCCGTCGACGCACGGATTTTTATCAGCCCCTAAAGATACGCATGAGAATGCGCAAGGGACTGGTTCTTTTATAGATAAACGATTAAGAACCTTCTGTGCTTCGAGTGTCTTGACCAGTCTTCGTCTGCCATTCAGACAAACTCCATCGACCGTTCACAATCGAAAAGCTTATTGTCCCGTCGGGCGATACATAACGGTTTTCGTCCGACACGAGATGATTCACAAATAGTCTCCAATCGGATCGTTTGAAAACCTGCCCGGTATCGTACGCCGCCTTGCCGCTAATGGTATTCCTCGTAATGACCCAATCTCGGAGGGTTAGATCTATTGCCTCCCGTGTCTCGAAATCACGAATCGATCGCTTTCCCGTTCCGTCAAGCTGAATCTGTCCCTGTTTATTCCCGGCTATCACATTGCTATCGACAACCACCCAGCGCGAATACGTGCTGCGAATGCCACCCTCAAGGTTGTCGCGGATCTGACTGTTCTTGACTGTAATTGGTCCCTGAGACGCCTCAATCCACAAGCCATCTCTGGTGTTTTCCCGGAGTTCCACGCCGTCCAACACCACTTCACTGATATCATAATCGAGCCAGATACCCCGAGAGTAGTTACCAACGGCTTTGTGATTCCGGATTAGGCCGCCGTGAACGGAGAGTAACTTGTTGCCAACCGACCAGCCGGTAAAATCTCCGAGTTCTCCTCGCCAGTTGTTGTAAGACGTTTCGTTGTCAAACGCTTCCAGATTCTTTACCCGAAACATGCCCCACCCTTGCCCGCCATTGCCATTCATGCGAGTGGATTGTATTCGGATGTCGGATGACTCGCCAATGTAGAGGCCTTGCCAATTTGTCTCGCGGACGTCACAATTATCAACAACGACATTCTTTGAACCGGAGATCCAAACGGCAGCATCGGCTGGACCCCACGGCGTCGCAGCATGTTCGAAAACGAGGCCACTGATCGTGACGTTATTCTCGTAGTTCTGATCCCAGAGTCGAGACCGCATTGCCGCCTCGATCAGGGACTTGTCGGGATCACGTTCCGGACCTAGATGCAGCAATATCTGGTCGCCCGGTTCGTCGACGTAGAACTGGCCGACATCAAGCTTTCGCTTGTCAATGACTTGTTCAAATCGCTGACCGTCTACGAACACCATTTCCCGTCGAAGCACAATTTCGGCTACCGATCGATCATCTGCCCACGGATTGGGCGCCGCACCCCAGTCCTCGGTCCACGAATGAACGAAGACGCCCTCGTCGTTCGTTGGCCGCCAGTCTGCCAGCACATCAGATCCACTTATAATTGCATTTCCCGGTGCAACTGCGCGAATTTCGATAGGTGTTGAATTGTCCGGGTCATTCGTGGACCAGTTGGTGTAGCCAAAACTGATTGGACCTTCTCGATAAACGCCGTTATGGACCAGGATCAGAGAGGGTTGATTCGATTTCTTCAGCGCAACGGCTCGCGCAACGGCGGACCGAAGCGTTTTCAGCGGTGACAAATCCGTTCCCGCATTAGAATCGCTGGCGAGCGTGTCGTCAACGCTTACGTGAATCGCCACAACGACTGGTTCAGTAAAACTGTCGTTCTGCGCAAACACATCAGGAACGTGAAAGGCAACGCCTGCCAGTAGTACCACCGCTAATCGGAAGAGTCTGTCCATCAGGCCGAGTCGGTTCATCAAGCTGGGGTTCCGGCGTCTTCGATCGCCCGATTGTAGACGGCAATCAACTGATGATAGTTTGACTCAGAAGAAAACCGTTCCTCGTACTCATCTCTTGCTTTTGTTCGCATCCCGGTAAGTTCGGATGGGTTGTCAGACAACCAGTTAAACCGAGCAGCCAGGTCGTCCGAATCACCGGGCGTGAAGTGCATGCCGGTCTGACCCGAATCGACTAACTCTTCAATCGCTCCGATTCGAGACACAATAACCGGCGTCCCGACCGCAAACGATTCGGCAACCACGCGACCAAAGGTTTCATACCAAACTGATGGCACAACGACGGCGACAGCCTTGCCCATCAATTCGTAAATCTCGTTCGGACTACGTTGACCAAGCCATTCAATTGTTGAGTCTTTATTGCAGGCGGCCTCAACCGTGTCACGGACAGGCCCATCGCCGGCAATTCTAAGGTGCAGCCCAGTACGTTGTTTCCGCCAGGCGTCCAGAAGTACTGGAATGCCTTTATCGTCGGTCAACCTTCCAACAAAGAGAACGTACCCGCCATCACCGGCACCTGGCTTGAGTTCAGCGTTTACAAAGTGAGGTTTGACAATGATCTTTTCTTCAGGAATTCCACCGGCCACAAATTTCGACTTACCAAAGTGAGTCATCGAGATGTAGCGATTAATTGTCTTTGTCCACGTACCCATCAGACGATGGGTAACCAGCATTGCCGCGACTGCGCCCGTGGCAACGGAGCTGTCGCGGTAACAACCGTGAACGACGGCCGGAAGCGGCATCCTCCCCAGACAGTCTTCGCAGATCTTGCCATCGCGGTAGAACAGTGCCCCGGGACATAACATCCGATAGTTGTGCAACGTCTGAACCACCGCGACACCCTCTCTACGGGCCGCATGATAGATCGCGGGG
>CBDTVC010000293.1:0-4772 GCA_965363925.1 uncultured bacterium
CCTGCGGGTGCGATATTTTTCTCTTAGCCGCTTGGAAGTGGTCGAACCTCCTTTCTTTCGATCGCATCGGATACGCTGCTGGAAGGCGTGCCCCACAAATTGGTTAGCCCGCCAAAACGAATGAACGAGGCCGAACTCGCCACGTTTTTTGCGGATGTTACGGATGTCCAGATCGACGGCGACGAACCAACCCTCGCCGCCGTTGAATCAGCAATCGTTCAAAAGGGACCGTCCGAAAATAAATTCGTGTGCCTCATTGATAACTTCGAACACTTGTTTCTCAAGAGCACGGGTGGAACGGTCCTGGTCGAGCGTTTCCTACTGATGATGTCCCGGACGGACACGTGCATTTACTGGGTGGCCGCCATCGGCGACTTATCGTGGCGATACCTTACATCCGCAGCGGGGACATCCGCAACGTACCCTACCCATCGCCCGCTGACGCGTGTCACACGTGAATCACTCGAAGCAATTATCGTGGCGCGCCACAATCGGAGTGCGATGCCAATACGATTTGCAGTTTCTGCGGCTCAATCGGATGCGATGAAACAGTGGTTGAGCCGGACGCGATCTGACGAGGAAAAACAGCAGTATGCACGCACCCAATATTTTGACCGGCTATTCCGATTTTCCGGACAGAGCATCATATTGGCTTTGTTCTACTGGATCAGATCCGCGAAATTTAGCGCAGATTCTGACGTCGTAGAGATGCAGGCAATTGAACCACTTAAGTTCGAAACGCTATCACGGTTCACGTTGCAGCAATCGTTTTCACTAGAAGCGTTCCTGTTTCACAAATCGCTTTCGCTGAAGGAGCACAACGAGGTGCTAAGATTGAGCGAAGCGGACGGCACCATGTTGATTGAAACACTGCTGAATGCCCGGTTGCTGGTAAGGGTTCGCATTGCCGAAGACGGGAGCGAAGGTGCCTTGAGTGATCACATTGGGCCCGAGGACAGGTTCCGTATTCGTCCACTGCTAAACCATCCAATTAGGACGATGCTTTCAGCCCGGCACGTCGTCTATTAAGAGAAGGTCGATTCCGATATCAGACCAAAAAGCGATCCCAAACAAAAAGGGCACCTCAAACATGAGGTGCCCTTTTTGATTTTTACAATCTTGTTACCGCAGATCTACCGGGTTTGCAGGTGTCTGACGATCTCAGAACCGTCTGATTAACCGATGTGCATCTGCAGTTCTTCGCGGCGGTGCTTCTGTCGCAACTTGCGAAGTGCCTTTTCCTTTATCTGCCGAACACGTTCACGTGTGAGTCCGAAACGCTGACCAATTTCTTCAAGCGTCAGCGGGTGCTCACGACCAATACCAAAGTAGAGTCTCGTGATTTCTGCTTCTCGCGGATGCAGGAGGCTCAGTGCACGTTCGATGTCGATCTTTAACGACTCATCCATCAACGTATCGTCTGGCGAAAGATCTTCGTCATTCGGCAATACGTCGAGGAGGCTGTTATCGTCATCCTCGTTGAAGGGCGCATCCATTGAAAGGTGTCGGCCGGTGTGCTGCATTGCTTCGCGCACTTTCTCGACGTCGACTTCCAGTTCTTTGGCTAGCTCTTCGATGTTCGGCTGGCGCTCGTGAATCTGCGCCAGCTTGGCACTGGTCTTTCGGATCTTTGAGATCGTTCCGATTCGGTTCAGTGGCAACCTGACCACGCGACTCTGCTCGGCAAGGGCCTGCAGGATCGCCTGTCGAATCCACCAAACGGCGTACGAAATAAACTTGAACCCGCGGGTTTCGTCAAAACGCTGGGCAGCCTTAATGAGGCCATAGTTGCCCTCATTGATCAGGTCTGCTAACGTGAGGCCTTGACCCTGGTACTTCTTCGCAACGGATACCACAAAGCGAAGGTTGGCACGCGTCAAACGATGGAGTGCCTCTTGGTCATTCTTTTTGATCCGCCGGGCAAGATCAACTTCTTCAGCAGGGGTCAAGAGTGGAATCTGACCAATCTCCTGGAGGTATTGATCCAGCATGCGTTGCTGGCGTGGGACGTACATATTCTGTCGCTGCTTGTGTGAGGTTGTATCAGTAAACGTAACAGCCTTTCATTCTCGCGATCATCGTCGCAAAAAACCGTCGCAATTTATCGGCACAGCCAAATATTCTTGTTCAACCACCAATTCGGTTCGGGGACCGAAAGTAGGCGTTCTGGGACGACTACTCAAAGTCGATCTTGCCCTAAGCCGCGAACGCTCCCTCTTGCCAAATTTTGGCGCCAAAGTCTGCTGTCAGTATCGGCAATTTTGTTCGACAATTTCGGCGCCCGACGTAAATAATCGGACTGTGTACCACCTGAGCTTTCCCACCTGTGCTTTTCACCAGATGATCAGTCAAGTATCGGGGCTGAGCGGATTACGAGTCGGGATTCAAACGCGCCTAGGCAGTTGGAATTACCTTTCCTTGTCCCAAACCACTCTTGACCGGCCTCTGTCCACGCGCGCGGGTGGCCTTAGGTTCCCGGTTCATTGCGCCAAGGGAAGCGATCTATCACCGGAATAGCACCCGCAAGAACCGTGCGCAATCTCTAATTAAGGAGCGCCAGAAGGCCATCCGCGATGCCCCGTTCTTCGCTCATTCGCGGCATTTTGGTTTGTGCGCTAACCGAACCCTTCTCGGCCGTTAGCCACTTGTAAAACAATCCCTTGGGAGCCAACACTATGTCCGGGCCGTCAAAAGCCCGGGCATCTCGCCGAATAAAATAATGTCGATTATGCTCCTGCAAATACTGATCAATGACTGTAGCAAATTGAACAATATCCGCTGGCTGTCTTTCGAACTCGATAATCCACTGGTGTCTCGGGAGTTGCTGACGATCCGGTTCGCTCGGAGCAATGTGAAATTCCAGAAATCTGGCATCGGTTTCTGTGCACGCCCGTTGTATGGCCGCACGAGCCTCGTCCCCAAAAACGGCCTCCCCGAACTTATCGATCATCTCCCCGGTCCGCCCGGCAACAACGATCCTAAACGGATCAAGACTCGTAAACCGAATCACGTCTCCGATCTGGTATGCCCATAACCCACTACAAGTCGAAACGATCATCGCATAGCGCTGCCCGATCTGGACGTCCGCCAACGTGAGTCGCGATGGATTCTCAGAGCCGAGTTCTTCCATCGGCACAAACTCGAAAAAGACCCCGTTATCCAGATGTAACACCATATCTCGGGCGGCAGGATCAACCTGGAAAGACATGAATCCTTCAGACGCTCCATACGACTCGATGAAATCAATTCCGCCCGACCCTATTTGATCCTCCAGAAGAGTCCGATAAGAACTGAGGGCAACGCCGCCGGAAAAGAACACGGTGAGGTTGGGCCAAACGTCTTTCACGCAAGTTGCATCAAACCCCTGCTCGCGTTTTCGGGCAATCAACTTTTCGAACAGCACCAACGCCCACGTCGGCACCATTGCCAGCGAGCGGATGTCCATGTCAATCGTAGTATTGACGATCCGCTCAAGCTTCTTTTCCCAGCTCTTCTCGTTAAGAATGTCATCACCAGGAGCCAGGTAGAACTTGCTGATGATTGGGGGTGCGTAGCGCGCTTGTAACCCGCTGACCTCGCCGATCAGAGTGCCTGGGTAATTCAGGTCATCTTCAATTCGGCCCGGCAACGAAAGGAACTTCCCACCCCACACGCGTGCCTTACCGGTTGTCGCAACGTAGTTAAACATCAAGTCCATACTGAACCGGCGATTGGCATTCAACATGCCGGTGCTTAATGGTATGATCTTGCCCGCGGACGCCGTCCCGCTTGAAACGGCAAAATCTGTAAACCCTCCCGGCCATATAATGTCACGTTCACCTCTTCGAATGCGATCAATATCTGCTCTGAACGCTTCATAAGTATGAAGTGGGACGGCTTCCTGGTAGGCACTGATTATGTCTGGAGACAACAACACCTTATCGAAACGGAACCGCTTTCCCCACTCGGTGTCGCGGGCCTGTTCCAACAGAGTTCGGAGTAGCGCGTCTTGAGTTTGAATCGGCTCCCGCATAAATCGTCCGATCCGTTGAATCGGACCATGCGGCCAGTTGCGAAGGAGGAACGGGATCATCGGGTTTTGTTACTTTGGAGATACCTTCAAGCTCAAGCAAGATAATGCCTAACCCGATTGATAACGAGCCGCTCGATGAGTCCGGATTTGTACTCAACTGTCGCGGCCACATTCTAGACTGTTCTCCCGGAAACAAGAACGGCGCCCATGTCGCGGGAATTCTTAATGTCACACCCGATTCGTTTTACGACGGCGGCGAGTTCCTTGATCACGGGGTGGCCATGCGACGAGCTGAGCAGATTGTTGTTGAAGGAGCGGCAATTATTGACATCGGTGGAGCATCGTCCCGTCCCCGCGGAGTAGCTTATGGCGAAGGCGCAGCGCCGGTTTCTCCAGACGAAGAGTGGCGGCGAATCGGACTGATCATCAAGGGAATTATCCGCGATCTCCCTGACACGCTTGTTTCGGTCGACACCTTTCATGGATCAGTTGCGGATCGAGCGCTTGAAGCCGGGGCGCACATTATTAATGATATCACGGCCCTGCGCCGTTCGCCGGAAATTGCGGATCTCGTAGCGCAGGCTCGCGCAGGTCTGATCCTGATGCATTCAATTGACTCGGGACTGCCGGGCGGCACACCAATCACGCAGGAACACCGATATGACGACGTCGTCGCGGATGTGCGCGGTGCGCTTAGGGAGTCGATGGATCAGGCTACCAGGGTCGGCGTCCGGTCAATCATTTTGGATCCAGGGTTCGG
>CBDTVC010000294.1:0-4770 GCA_965363925.1 uncultured bacterium
TGTATTCGCTTGCCAAACACGAAATTGGTCACGCAATGGTGTTTGAGAATTCGCCATTATTCTTGTTGGCTCAAGGTCGGGATCCATCGAACCCGTATCCGGACGAATCCCTGACGCCGACCCCGAACGGCTTCACCAGCCCGGCACTAACGGAATACTATCCGGATGAAGTGGTACCTCTTTTCATTAATTCCTTGTCTCATCTATATGATGTCCTTGACCCAGCAAGCCAGATGACGCCTTACGGCGGCGGTGTTGAAGATGAAGTCATGCCCACCGGAAGAGCGATGCTTACTAAGCTCGATATCCTGATCATGGAATCAGTGGGCTACCCGATAAGAGATAATGAAGTAACCCGCGCATTGAGCCTGACAGTTGGTGGTTCATTGGACGGAACTTTGGAAACGGTTTTCGACGCTACACTCGTCGGCCACGGTAGTATTCCAGTCTATCACTATGATGTCAGCGAAGGCTCATTGCCCGACGGATTGTCACTGGACTCACAAACGGGAACGTTATCCGGGACCTCCACAGAATCCGGGATTTTTCCGGTGACGTTCAGGGTGATGGACTATGATGAACGAAGTCCTGATGTGACAATGGCAGCAACCATCTCCATTGCAGGACCAACAGCCGTCGATGATCTCGCGGAGATTCCTGGAAACGTCGCTCTCGAGCAGAACTATCCCAACCCGTTCAATTCCCTGACGACAATTGGTTACTCCGTTTCCAAACCAGGAGTTGTTGAACTCAGCGTGTACAACGTGCTTGGTGAGCGCGTGGCGGTTCTCGTGAAAGGGTTCAACCGGGTCGGTGAGCATAGTGTCACATTTGACGCCGCGGAGCTGACGTCCGGACTTTACTTCTATCGGCTGATTGCAGGCGATTTGTCAGAGACACGGAGAATGGCCGTACTGCGGTGAAGACGCCCGCGGCTTGAAGTAGCCCGTTGCTTCACCGTTGTCAGCGATACATCGAGCACCGATCGATCGGCGTTTTGCACGGCCATCTCGATCCAGTCGCCCACGCGCCATAGTTGTTGGGTGGTAGGCTGAATTCCAGCGAAGAAGCCCAGCAGCGCATCCTTGAAGGCCAGAACTGCCGCCGATCACGTAGACGATCAACGCCGGTACAGCCTCGCAACCCTGACGAGGATAGCCCGACGGAAACGTGGCCTTGCCTTATCGGACCGGTAGGAGAGGCTCAGTTGCAAATGTTATTAGTAGCTTGTAGCCTAGGTATTCGCCCGAACCGCGGTGTTGAGCCTGGATGTCACAAACCTTCTAGATTGTGATCTGGGCGAATCGGGTGAGTCATCGCCCCCGCATCGCCCAAGTATCGCCCCCGCAACTCGCCTGACGTAATGAGCGACTCAAACATCGGTAAAGAGATCAGTGGCTATCGTATCGAGGCTGTCCTTGGGCGGGGCGGTATGGGTGTCGTGTACCGAGCGGAGGATGTTGAACTGGCCAAGAAAGTGGCCCTCAAGGTTATTAATCCTACCATGGCTGAGAGTGAGGAATTCCTCCGTCAGTTCCGCCGGGAGGGAAGATCGCTCGCACGGACTTCCAGTGCCCATATCGTTGCCGTTCATGCCCTTCGTCAGACGTCCCTCGGATTGACGCTCGTCATGGAGTATGTCGACGGTAATACGCTTAAAGATCGGATCGACAGCGGCAACATTGATGTCCCTGAGTCCATCCGGATTTGCCGCGAAATCCTGCTCGCCTTCAAGGACGCGCACGGCGTAGGGGTCATGCACCGCGACGTAAAACCTGCCAACATCATGCTCAGACATGATGGGACCGTCAAAGTAGCCGATTTTGGGCTTGCCAAAGTACACGACCCTGCCTCCGACCTTACGGTGACCGTGGCCGTCTCCGGCACCCTTAAGTACATGTCTCCCGAGCAGGTACAAGGCCTCAAGGACCTTGACTGGCGGACGGACCTGTACTCGATCGGGCTGGTGATGTACGAAATGGTTACCGGCCGCTTACCGTTCGGAGACAGCGACGGAGGCTATACGATTCAGAAAAAAATTGTCGAAGGTCAGCTTGACCCACCGACCGTCTACAACAAGGACCTACCGAAAGTCCTTGTTCGATTTGTTACTCGGTCACTGGCAAAGAATCCGGATCGGCGCTTCCAGAGTGCGAGCGAGATGTTGGACGCGCTTGATAAGGTTGAGTCAACGCTGCTGGGGACGGAACCGACGCGCGAGAATGCGACTCGCCAGAATGCGACGCGCGAGAATGCGACTCGCCAGATCGGTGTCTCTAAGGGGCCGTCAAAGCGGATCTGGGCCTCCGTTATCGGTGTCCTGGCGATTCTGGCCCTCTTGGCAGTTGGCTATTCCCTTTGGCCGCGGCCGACAGTTGGATCCCTGATGCTTGAATCCTCGCCATCGGGTGCAACGATCTTATCGCAGGGCGTGTCAATTGGCGAGACGCCTTTAAGGATGGATTCGCTTTCGATCAAGCCGGTCACGTTGACTTTTCGACTGGAAGGGCACACGTCCGTCGATACAACCGTTCTTGTTCGTTCCGCTTCCGTTGAACAAGTCTCGGTGTCTCTTGCGCCGGTTCCCGTCGTGGCGTTGACCGGTAGCCTTCGGTTCAACTCGACGCCTCGGTCGGCGACCGTATTTGTCGACGACGAACCACGCGGATCAACACCGATTACCGTGAATGCTATTCCGGCGGGTTCCCGTAGCGTAAGATTTGAACTGGACGGGTATAAGTCTGATTCCAGAGTTGTTGACGTAGTTCCTGGATCTGAACCTGAAATCAAGGTGACTCTTCAGCGGGCCGGCGTGGCCACTGGCAGTGTAATGGTAAGGACCACTCCGCCCGGGGCATCGATTCGTGTCGATGGCGAATTGTGGGGTACAACGAATCGATTGGTTCAAAACCTCCCTGCTGGGTCGCATACGGTGCGTGTTCAGCTTGAGGGTTACGAGTCGGCGCAGAAGCGAGTGAGCATTCGCGGTGATAGGCAAGAAAGCCTGGCGTTCGGTCTTGTGCAGCGGCCGGTCGTTCAAGGTGTTGGGCAACTCGACATACGGTCCAGTCCGGCAGGTGGCGAGATCCTGCTGGATGGACGGTCGATCGGTTCGACGCCGGCCGAGCGGCGTGACGTTCCGGAAGGCGAACACAACGTTGTCATCCGGTCGCCCGGCTATCGTGACTATCAGGAGACGGTGGTTGTTAGCGCTGGCGAAATGAAGCGCGTTGAAGCTGAACTCGAAGAGGTGTTCGGGATTGTTGAGATCAGGGTCAAGCCATGGGCTCACGTGTTGGTTGATGGCAAAAAAGTGCTTGACGAAGTTAGTGCGGTCGCCCAGCCGTTGCAGATTTCGGCTAATGAGGACCACGAAATCGAGGCCCAAAACCCGAATCTTGACGTCCGGTGTAAGCGCACGTTTCGAATCGCTCCCGGGGCCCTCTTGCCGATATTTTTCGACCTCGATTCGAACGTGTCGTTGCCGGTAGCGTCCATCGACGATGCGACGAACGAAGCATTTTCCGGTGCCGAGATTGTCATAAACAACAAATCAACGGGCAAATTCACTCCAGAGGCAGTCAAGTTCGCTGGTGGGTGCTCGTACGACGTTGTGCTCATGAAGGAAGGGTACCAAATCCAATCAAGAAGGATCACTGTCGCGGACGGACAGACCGAACCAATCTCTATCCGACTTGGAAAAAAGAATTGAGGATTGCGGTAGGTGTGTTGCCCCGGCTGGTCTAATGGATGTTGCTAATGGGCCAAAAGCAGTCGATATTGAGCCGCTGGATAGGACTGAGCGGTGTCGGCTCGACGCAAGCCATTGCAGTGTGAGTCGCTTGCCAGTTGCATCGTTTATCGAGCTGATTTGATCGAACTGAATTGTTCGAGACCAGACAGGGATATATGTTGAAAGCACTTCTTGAAGTAGGGACGCCATTCCGTCTAGCATTTACTGGTCATCGATTTACCGCGTTACTATTTATTGTGGTCGTGGTTTGTTTTGATCCGGTTAGGCTTGTGGCTCAGGACCGTGTGGATTGTACTGATGCGTTCGCGCGCGGAGAAGAGCTGTACAACAATGGTCAGGTCGATGAGGCCCTGACCTTTTTGCAGACGTGTCTCACGCAGGGGGCCTTTCCAGAAGAAGCGCAACAGCGCGATGTCTACCTGCTGATTGGTCGCGCTTACCACGCGACGAGTCTCGTGGAAGACGCGAAACAGGCGCTAAGGTCTCTTCTTGCGATCATTCCGAACTACCAACCCGATCCTCGAAGGCTAAGCCCATCATTCATCCGGCTCTTCGAGGAAGTAAGAGCGGAGCAGCCCGTCAATCTGGTTGCTGATGAGCCGAGTAAAAAAGGCGGAAAGACGAAGTGGCTGATGATAGGAGGCGGAGCCGTTGTTGCCGGGGCCGTCACCTTCCTGCTGATTCGGCCGTCGTCCGCCGACCTTGTACTTCCCGCGCCGCCGGCGTTACCAGTCAATCGTTAGATCGTTGTCGCCCCTATGACCAATTCCGAGCCGAACGCCCGGCGGATATCGCGCTGTCAAAGATTCGCCGCAGCTGGCCTGGTTGCGTTGATTCTGTTTTCTGTTCCCGCTTTCGGCGTTGCAAGTACTCGCACGACCGATGGCGGCACGATTACGAATCAACAAGTAGTTTCGAAGACCGCAGCACTGATTCGCGTTAACACGACAGCGGATAACTTGACGGCGGGCGACAGCCTCTGCAAGCTTCGCGAAGCCATCACGAATGCGAACGCA
>CBDTVC010000295.1:0-4770 GCA_965363925.1 uncultured bacterium
CGAAATCCGTCTCGACCTACTGTCTGAATTGTCGTCTATCTACCTGAGTCAAGGCTCCGGCCTGGAAGCTGCGCGCCTGTCGCGATTGGCCATTGACGAACGTCGTGAGTTGTACCCAAATGATCGGCGCGGACTTGCAAACGAATTGCTGAAATACGGCGGGGCGCTCCATCTCGCGGGCAAGACCGACTCATCAATAATCGCACAAACCGAGGCGCTCGAAATTGCGAGCGAAATTAAGGACGACCAATTGAAGGCCGTTGCTGCCACATCGTTATCAACTAGTTATCATTTAAGCGGCGATATTGAGAATTCTCGCGACCTTGCGGACGAGTCGATCGCCCTCTTTGAAAAAACCGGTTTTGCGGATACAACTCTAAGCCTCAATCACGCCAGGGCGCTCAGACGCGTTGGTTTGAAACTTGCATTTGCCGGTACCGATTCGGCACGTGCATTCAAGATGTTGCGGAGGGCAACGGACATCTACGAAGGCGAAGCTGGCCCCAACAATCCCCAGACGATT
Source organism: uncultured bacterium (assembly GCA_965363925.1). GTDB lineage: Bacteria > Bacteroidota > Rhodothermia > Rhodothermales > JABDKH01 > JAGQWL01. The sequence goes on from CBDTVC010000295.1 coordinate 524, forward strand.
GAGGCAATGGCATCGCTAGGCACGGCGTTGATTGCAACTAACCAGATCGAGGAGGCGGTAGCACTATACCAGGATGTCTTGGAGCGGACCAAAATTCGATTTGGCCCGACAGACGCGTCGATGGCGTATGCGTATTGGGACTTGGGACACGCCCTGAAACTTGCGAGGCAATACGATGTGTCTGCAGAAATGCTTGGCCAATCAATCGAGATAAATACAGACAAGTACGGCCCCAGCAATCCGTCAGTGCTTTCGGCACGTCTTCAACTTGCAGAAGTCTATCGGTTGTCAGGCGATTTCGATGCGGCACTTGTTGAGTACGACGAGATTATTCCGCTGTTCGACCCGACAATTCTGTATCAGCCCCTGGGTTATCTAAATCGGGGCGAAATATTCCTCGCACGTGGGGACTGGGAACAGGCATTGGCTGACCTTGACCGGGCGCTTGTTGGGATGACCTCGATTGTGGGACCAGACAGTTATCGGCTTGCGGATATTCTGATTCCAACCGCCTACGCCCAGTTTCAGGTTGGCAATCGTAAAACAGCCTTGGCGTCAGCGACGAGGGCGAGGGAGGTTCGCGAGAGTCGGAAGCAAGAATCGGAGGGCCGTTTGGCAATTGCGCGAATTGTTCTCGGCGCGATGATGATCCACGCCGGACAAACCGACGAAGGGTCGCGACTCGTTCAGGAAAACATGGATGCCGCCCTTGCCAGGCAAGGTGATAGAGACCTGTACACCTTATTCGCGAAAGAGGCGCTCACCTCAATTTAGATATACAAATAGAAGCGGCGGTTTTGCGTGCTTAACGAAACCATCCCTCCAGACGACAACTTTTCCTTTTGAGCACCGTCTTCTAGCTAGACTGTTCCACTTCTGCCCTCAACTCCGATGAACCGAAATCTCCGCGACCAATACCTCGTGCCGGCGCTCATGGGCGCCCTGCTTATCAGTCTTAGTGTACTGGTTATTAGTCGAGTCAGCTCCACCATCTTCAACGATGGCCCAGGCACTGTTGACGTCGAAGAAAGCGATCTCGATCAAGTGTTTATCGTCGTCGAAGAACCGCCATCATTGATCGGGGGTCTGGCTGGACTTGGAGAACGCATCACGTACCCGAAACTTGCGCAGAAAGCCGGAATCGAAGGACGCGTCATCGTTCAATTCATCGTGGATAAATCCGGAACCGTTAACGACGCCGTTGTCCTTAGAGGAATTGGCGGAGGCTGTGATGAAGAGGCATTGCGCGTAGTGTCGGAGACATCGTTTACCGCAGGAAGGCAACGAGGACAAGCCGTAAATGTGAAGATGAGTCTTCCGATTATGTTCAGGCTTAAGGGTTAGGGCTCACGAGGCGCGTCTACTGCACCCGATCTGCCTCGCGAATGGCCCTGAATTCATTTCCCTCTCGCCACTCCGGAAACGTACTTTCGTTGGCCAAGCGATGGGCAATCCGGAACAATAAGCGTAAATCCTGAACCATGCCGCTCATGTCCCAATCGTCACTATACTCGTCGGTGACCTTGTGGTAGCGGTTGGCTGTGTAGTCTTCAAGCTGATCCATCGCCCACTCCTGGCCGTGTTCAATGTTGTCGATACCCGGATCCAGATACAGTGACGGCACGCCGACCTTTGCAAAACTGAAGTGATCTGACCGGTAATAGTAACCTTTCTCGGGCTGCGGATCCGCAAGCACCACTCGCTGCTGAGCCGCCGCGGCATCCGCAACGTAGTCGTCCAATTCCGAAGCACCGTAGCCGACAACCGTTATATCGCGCGCTGCTCCAAGCGGATGTAACGCATCAATGTTTATCACCGCGACTGTGTTTGCTGTTGGCAGCACAGGATTCTGACCGTAGTAAGCCGATCCAAGCAAACCCTGTTCTTCTGCCGTCACGGCCAGAAATACAATTGAACGCTCAGGCGACCCGCTAGCCTTAAACGCGCGTGCCAACTCCAGAAGTGCCGCCGTTCCGGTTGCGTTGTCAACCGCGCCATTGTAAATCTGATCACCCTCAAGCGTTGGGTCTTTTCCGAAATGATCCCAGTGCGCCGTGAAGATGACATACTCGTCAGGACGAACAGAACCTTCAATCATCGCGATCACATTCTTCGAATCGGATCGCTCAATAGTATTCGACAACGAAATCGATGCACGTTGCTGAAGTGGAACGCTTTTGAATCCGGGCTTGGTCGCAAGACCCGAAAGCGTCTCAAGGTTAGCGCCACCTGCACGGAACATCGCTTCAGCGGCATCACGCGTGAGCCAACCCTCAACCTCGCAGCGTGACATATTATTGTCTGTTGCCGCAAGCCCAAACTGCGGACCCGACCAGCTTCCCGAAACAACTTCCCAAGGATAACCCGCAGGTTTTGTGTCGTGGATGATCAACGCACCGGCAGCACCCTGTCTTGCAGCCTCTTCGTACTTGTACGTCCATCGTCCGTAATACGTCATGGCATTGCCGTTAAACAACGTTGCGTCCTGAGTTGCAAAACCTGGATCGTTCACGAGGATGACAACGGTCTTTCCCTCAACATCGAGACCTGCGTAGTCATTCCAGTCATACTCAGGGGCCACGATTCCATATCCGACGAAGACCAGCTCCGATCGCTCCAGGCTTGCGGATTCGGCGACTCGACTAGTCCACGCGATGTATTCCTGACCGTACTTCAGACGCTGTGTCGAACGGCCGCCGCTGATGGCCAACTCAGCGGAGGCATCCGTCGTGATGGCCACGAGCGGAACGTCCTGGAAGAAAGACGATCCGTTGCCCGCAACGAGGCCGAGTCCTTCAAATTTCGATTTCAGAAAGCCGACGGTTTTTTCCTCGCCGGGCGATGAAGGTCCGCGACCTTCGAATTCATCAGAGGCAAGCGTCTCGATATTTGCCGCCAAGTTTTCTGTGGATATTGCGGTTAGGCCTTCTTCCAAATGGTCTGAAGTGCTACATGCGCTAAGCATCACGGTAGTAGCGAAAAGCACAAGGCCCGAAAATGTACGTCTTCGTATGGTCATTCCTGAATTGAGGGAGTTTGTGCGGTTGGATTCGGTCAGGCGATGGTACCGCTCTCGGCTTCAGCCGTTCCGTCCAGAGCCATCGAGTAGCTGGCGGCTTCGAACTGGAACCCTCTCAGACGACATCCATGACCTCGACCGAGGCGATAGACGGGGAAACGCGTTCGACAAACGTAACCGGCAAGACGACACTATCCGCGGCCGGTCCCAGGCTTCATCCTATTTCGGATGTTTCGGAGCTGTGAGACGAGTTTCGGATGCCGGGCAAGAAGCCCATACATTTTGATTGTCGTTTCAGGAAACGACCGAGGGCCATACTTGGCTAGAAGCTTAGCGTCGGAGATGTTTTCAAAATCATAACCGAGACTCTCTGCCTTTGCAACGATCTTCGGGAACTCGAATATCGACTCCCATCGGTCAATCAACACGGCACGTTTGGAAAACTTGTCGATACGTCTGTCTAGATCCTCCTTGGGAACACTTCGGTTCGGAAGACCAATGAATTCGACCACTCGCTCGAAGGTTTCGCCCGTTGTATCGAACAGTCCCTCCGCCGAAACGGATAACATCGGAATGTGCGGGTAGCGTTCCTGGAGCTCACCAACGTAGCTGTTGATTTCCATCCAATAGTGCAGACACTTCTCGAAGGGAGAATAGGAGTCCCAAGACCCACCATCCTCTACGGTCAACATGTTGTCAATATCCGGATTGAGAAGGGCACGCGACGAATCGCCTCGTAGAACCTTGGGATAATAGAATCGGTGAGCAAGGAGCGAAAAACAATTTGAAATTGGATGCCGATAGACGTGCACCAGCTTTATCCGCTTGCCAAATTTTTCGACGAGCATTGGAATGGCCGCGAAGTTCTGCCACGATACTTCTACGTAGTGTCGAGAAGACGCATCACGCTCCAAACTTTGGACGTGACCCGCAATGACCGCGGATTCCAGCGCGCAATCGGTCGCTTCGTACTCCCTATAGTAATGGGGCGGCAAATAATTATGCCTTATTGGCTCGTGCCGAACGTCCGCCACATCACCGTACGTGTTACTGAGTAGATGGGCAAGGCGTTGGGTGCCGCACCGGGGGAGGCTTACAAAGAATGTTAGTGATTGCAATATGCTTTGCAGTCATGCAGATTTGAGTGAAACATCTCGCCGACGCGGGTCACCATAATAGCGAAAAACGCGGGTTGAACCGTTCAGGGCCGCCTCTAGCCGCGGTGACC
>CBDTVC010000296.1:0-4768 GCA_965363925.1 uncultured bacterium
TTACATGTACAAATCAAAGAATCTACTGTTACATTGCCGCCAACTTCGTTAGCGAATCGGCCAACATTCGAACTTTGGCCCCATCACTCGAGGAACGCGCCTGTCCACCCACTTCGCTTGCCAGTTTCTTCAGCGCAGCCGTTCGTGCGCTGCCCGTGGCTTTCTTAGCCGCCGCTAGTGCCGTACGGACAACAGCGATGCGCGATGCGGAAAGGCCACGTGATCGCTCAAGCTGGTCGACAAACGATCCGGACAACGCAAACGTTGCCGGCCACTTGTACGTAGGCTGACCCTGCGCGTTCAAATAGTCCAGTACCACGGAGTTCGCTGCAGCGATTTCATTTTCGGAAATGAAACCGCTAGGCTTGAGCTTAAAAATGTCAAGTCCTCGAGCGATTTCTGAGCTGACGAGCGCCCCGTTGTACCAGTACACAGACCAGCTTCCGCCTGCGCCCATTTGATTCGCATCAGAAGGTCCGCGGTCGTGGTAGGCGATCTCAATCGCGTTGCTCGCGTCGGTCCAATCGAAGATCGAGATTCCGCCCTGATACCAGGCCTGGACCATGACGTCGCGACCAGGAATCGGGATGAGCGAGCCGTTGTGTGCAACGCAATTCTCAAAGCTTGTCTGCGCAGCAGGCATCTTGTAATAGCTCTTGAAGTTCATCTTGTTGTTCTCGAGCGTAAAGATGGCGTTGGCACCCCATTCCATCGGATCGGTTGCGCGGCATTTTGGCTGACCGCCACCGCCCCACTCGTCTGTGAATAGGACCTTCGTTCCGTCGTTGTTAAACGTAGCTGAGTGCCAGTACGAGAAGTTCGAATCAGCTACGGCATCCATCCGCACAGGTTTGGCTGGATTGCTAATGTCGAGTAGCAGTCCGTAGCCCCCACATGCTCCTCCGGCCAATCCAATCTCAGGATAGACGGTGATGTCATGGCACTGCGTTGGACCCGGCTTAGGCCCGTCACTTTCTTCTTCGTCGTCGCCAGCCCCAAATCGAGCTTTGATAATTCCGGGCAGTGCTTCGCGGAATGCGGCGCTATCAGCTTTGTTAGGCGCGTCGTTTCCACGTTCCTTGGCAAACTCAGCGAGCATCGGTACGACCATTCTGGAGGGCAGAACAAACGTCTGGCCTTGGACATCAACGACAAACTCGCCGCGTGCCCTGGCTTCGGCAATCGCCGCGATGTCTTCTGGCGCCGGTCCGTGTTGCGGTGGCTCCACGAGGCCTTCAAAGATGCGAGGCGAGCTTACAATGGCTGCCATAGTTGGGTCAGCCAATGGCACTTTGATCACCTCGATTCGGAAAAGAGCCGAGTTAGGATCTTCAGATGGCGATGCCGCTGAACAGCCTGGGACTTCTTCATCCGGACGCACACCGGCAGAACCGGAAACGTAGATGTACACGTTGTCGTTGTCGTTTGGATCTTTCAACACCGTGTGTGTGTGCGAGCCACGACATGTCTGAACGTTTGACACGTAAACGGGATTGCGGATGTCCGTGATGTCAAAGATCCGGATCCCACGAAGTCGGTCTTGGCTGATTGGCTCCGGAACACCTTGGGAACCACAGTCAAGACGCCCACTATTTCCTTCACCGGAAACGAACATCAGGTTTCCGTAAACCGAGACGTCACTCTGTGATGCCGGACACAGATAGTCCATTACAACTTCCGGGTCCGCTGGGTTAGAGATATCCCAAACAATAATTCCGTTGTAATTGCCCTGGAAGACAAGGTTGTCTTTGAACGCAAGATCAGAATTAGTGACGCCGACAAAGTCTTTTGGCGGCGGCGAATTGGACACGAGTTCCATGTTCCACGCAGCTTCCGCTGCATCAAACAAGCCGGCACTAAGGCCAATTCTCGGGTCGGGGCTCGGCTTGTCGGTCGACAACATCTTTGCTGCCGGCATTGGTGCTTCCGCCATCTCCCTATCGTCCATCGAGGAATCCATCGCGGGTGCAACAGATTTCGGCGAACACGCGGAGACACTGAAGAGACCAATCACGAGCAGGAGCGACCAGAAGTTGCTGGTGCTCGCCGTGATGGGTCGAAAAACTGTATCGTTACCTTTCATAGTACTTTTTCTGTTGGGGAAATTGTTGCTAGGGTCGTGCTGGCGCTACCTGTCCATCTTGGACATCGAGTTCAGCATCTTTTTCATTCGCTCGATCTCGGTAATCTGATCGACGTTTATGTCCGATGCAAGCTTGAACGAACCTTCGTCCTGACCCGCGCCGTAGGTTTTGAACAACGTATCTACCATCGTGACCGCGCCACTGTGGTGTTGGATCATGTATGTCAAATACAGGCGATCAAAATCGCCGTTCTTGGCTTCAGACAATTCTTTGAGCTGCGCATCGGTTAACATGCCAGGCATGCTCGCGTGCGAGTCATGACCACCGCCGCCGCCACCTGGAGTATGCACCATTAGTTTAAGGCCGTCAATGTGGACTTCCGGCACCGGTTGGTCACGATCACGGAGCCATTTCTGCATGGTCGCGATTTCATCTTTCTGTGCATTGATGATTCGTGACGCAAGCCTCTGGAGCATCGGGCTGGCGCCATTGCTTGGTGCTAGATCGGACATCACCAGCGCTTGAGCGTGGTGTCCAATCATACCGACCATAAAGTCGACATCGCCTTGCACAAATTTTGATCTGGATTCGGCTTTTCTTTCGTTGAAAAGCACCTCCAGTTCGGCCTTCGTTAACTCGTCATCAGCGGAATTTCGCGAAGACGTTTCGGCTATTGCGGGATCTGCAGTCGCAACATCAGTGGAAGCAGATCGTGTTCCGCTACAAGCACTGGTTGTGAGTAACAGGAGGGAAAGGGCGGTTACAGGAATTAGTCGCTGCTTCATTTTACTGGTATGGCGGAAGACTAGTAGTATTGACAGGCTATTCAGAAACCGGTTGTGAATAGCTCACATCTGCGAAATTGCAGGGCAAATGACTCACGATCGTGTACATGGAGCCCCTAATGGAGCGCGCAGAACCGGAGTCCTAAATCCCTGTCTGACACTAGACCGTGACCTTGAAATATAGTCGATGGTATTCGATTTGTTTGGGAAATAGCCGCTAATTCGACAGCTCTTCCCCTGTGTGTTAGGTGGTACGGCTGGCTGACAGGTCGATTTAGGCGCTTTTGGAACCAATTGTAGTTCAATTAACTACCTTTGCGCAGCCCGGGATAGTTCGCCTCGACGTTCATTTGATCACGGTAGTACGCCGTTTTTGGATCTTCTGCCGTGTGAAGACCTGCAACCTTCCCAGCACCTTCGAGCGCCCCGTTATGTCGCCACCGAAACAAATCCGCGATTCTGATGCATTCTGCTTCCAATTCCCATCCGACTCAAAATCGGGAACGACTAAAACCTATGTGCCATAGCTGTCGCAGCTCTTCGCTGTCGCTTGTCGTGCTTCTCATGTTGTTCCTCCAGCTCGGATGTTCGTCTGGACCGAAAGAACACTTAGTGGTTTCGAAAGGGGACACAGTTGTTCTTTTGGGCAACAACCTTGGTTCGCGGATGATGAATTACGGACACTTCGAAACCGAGATGCAAGTCCGTTACCCGGATAGCTCGTTGGTGATCCGAAACATGAGTGACGGGGGAGATACTCCTGGCTTTCGGCCACACTCAGGCAGAGTTTCGCCCTGGGCCTTCGATGGTGCCGAAGCTTTTCAAGCTGAACTAGGGGAAGACTCCCGCAGTCAGGGGCACTTTGAGTCACCAGACGAATGGCTCTCGAGACTACACGCAGACGTCATCGTCGCTTTCTTTGGTTACAGCGAATCGTTTGAAGGACAGGGCGGACTTGCAGATTTTCGTGGAGAGCTGGATGCGTTTATTAAACACACGCTAGCCCAACGTTACAGTGGCGATGCGAACCCGCAACTTACAATCGTTTCTCCGACCGCGTTCGAAGACTTGTCTGGGCAGTTTGACCTTCCTGACGGGAAACAGGAAAATAAGAACCTGGCGTTGTACACGGATACGATGGAAGAAATCGCTGCTGAAAACGGAGTCCTCTTCGTTGACGCTTTTCATGCTTCACGGAAATGGATGCGAGCAGGCGAGACCCTCACGATCGATGGCTTTCAGTTAAACGACGCTGGCTATGCGATCTTCTCAGAATTCCTTGCCGATGAAATATTTGGAAAGGCCGCTCCGATTGCTGAAGCAAATCGGACAGCCATACATGAGGCGGTTGCGGAGAAGAACTGGCTCTGGCACAACGACTATAAGATTCCGAACGGCGTCCATGTTTTTGGTCGCCGGTACGATCCGTTTGGACCAGATAACTATCCGTTTGAGTTGGCAAAAATTCGGGAGATGACGGCAGTGAGGGATTCGGCCATCTGGATGGCAGCGACGGGCACGTCCTACGATCTCGCCGCTGCAGATAGCCGTACCATGACGTTGCCGCAAGTGGAAACGAACTACGACCCAAACAACAACAACGGGAGTCCGCGATATCGATATGGTAACGATGCACTTTCCTCGTTGGATACTGCTCCAGGATACAAGATCGAGCTATTTGCCTCTGAGGCAGAGTTTCCCGACCTCGCCAATCCGGTACAGCTTTCCTTCGACAACAAGGGGCGCTTGTGGGTAGCCACGATGCCCAGTTATCCGCACTATAAGCCGGGTGACTCCAAGCCAGATGATAAGCTGATTATTCTTGAAGACACGGATGGCGACGGTAAAGCCGACAAGCAGATCACGTTTGCTGATGGGCTTCACCTGCCGATCGGATTC